>NZ_JAGKSG010000067.1:0-17205 GCF_018119385.1 Massilia sp. AB1
ACCGCCCCCTCCACCCCCCCCCCCCCCCCCACCCCCCCCCCCGGGGGGGGGGGGGGGCCCCCCGCTTTTCTGCTAACTCAACGAATCAAGCAGCATGCCGTTTCTACACCAGCGGCATCGCCGTGGTTTCCTTGATCCGCTGCAGCGCAAAGCTCGACTTCACATCCAGCACCGCCGGGTGCTTGAGCAAGGTCCCCATCATGAAGCGCGAGAAGTGGTCCATGTCCTGCACGTGCACGCGCAGCAGGAAATCCATCTCCCCGGTCATCGCGTAGCAGGCCACCACTTCCGGCCAGGTTCCCACCGAGACCGCGAAATCGTTGCGCGGCGAGGTCGCCGGCAGGCCCGGGGCGCGGCTGGCGCTGGCCACCTCGCTGTGCTTTTCCAGGCGTACGTTCACATAGGCCAGCAAGCCCAGGCCGATCTTGTCCGGATCGAGCAGGGCCACGTACTGGCGGATCACGCCCGCCTCTTCCAGCCGCTTGATGCGGCGCAGGCAGGGCGACGGCGACAGGTTCACGCGCTCGGCCACATCCTGGTTCGACAGGCGTCCATCGGTTTGCAGGATTTCAAGAATCTTGCGGTCGGTTTTGTCCAGCTCAATCTTTGACATAGTTCCCTCGGTCTACTCATGCGTACCGCAATTTTATTGCGCAAATCGCGAAGAGGGGGGAATTGTTTGGAATTTAATGCTGGAGGGCCAGGACTATACTGTGCGCAACACTGGAGGAGACTGACCCACGCCTGCCGTGTACGGCCACAAGACCAACAAGAGTCCGTCGTACCGGCGCCACGCAGGCCAGTTCGCACATCTGAAGCGACACACGGAGACACCCAATGAACGCACCCCTGGACCGCGCCAGCCTGGCGCTGCCGCAGCATGCTCAACACGAGCAAAATATCTCGCTCGACGACAAGTGGACGCTCGAGCGCGGCCGCGCCTTCATGACCGGCACCCAGGCCCTGATCCGCCTGCCGATGCTGCAGCGCGAGCGTGATCTGAAAGCCGGCCTGAACACCGCCGGCTACATCACCGGCTACCGCGGCTCGCCGGTCACCTCGGTCGACCAGACCGCGATGAAGGCGAAGAAGCACCTGGACGCCCACCACGTCAAGTTCCACCCGGGCATGAACGAAGACCTGGCGGCGACCGCCGTCTGGGGCACCCAGCAGACCAACCTGTACAAGGACGCGAAGTACGACGGCGTGTTCGCCATGTGGTACGGCAAGGGCCCTGGCGTGGACCGCTGCGGCGACGTCTTCAAGCACGGCAACAACGCCGGCTCCGCCAAGCACGGCGGCGTGCTGGTGCTGGCCGGCGACGACCACGCGGCCAAGTCCTCGTCGACCGCCCACCAGTCCGACCACATCCTGACCCACTGCGGCATCCCCGTCCTGTACCCGTCCTCGGTGCAGGAATACATCGATTTCGGCCTGCACGCCTGGGCGATGAGCCGCTACACCGGCCTGTGGGTGTCGATGAAGTGCGTGACCGACATCATCGAGTCGGGCGCCGTGGTCGACCTCGATCCGGACCGCGTCCAGATCGCCATGCCGAACGACTTCGAACTGCCGCCGGGCGGCCTGAACATCCGCTGGCCGGACGCCGTCCTGGACCAGGAAGTCCGGATGAACAACTTCAAGTGGTATGCCGCGCTGGCCTATGCGCGCGCCAACAAGCTCAACCGCATCATCTGGGACAGCCCCACCCCGAAGATCGGCATCATCACCGCCGGCAAGAGCTATGTCGACACCCGCCAGGCCCTGGCCGACCTCGGCATCGACGAACAGGCGGCGCGCGACATCGGCCTGCGCCTGTACAAGGTCGGCATGACCTGGCCGCTCGAGTCGGAAGGCGTGCACGAGTTCGCGCGCGGCCTGGACGAGATCCTGGTGGTCGAAGAGAAGCGCCAGGTGATGGAATACGCGCTCAAGGAAGCCCTGTACAACCTGCCGGACAGCGAGCGTCCGCGCGTGGTCGGCAAGTTCGACGACACCGGCGAATGGAGCAACAAGGACCGCATGGGCCACGGCGACTGGCTGCTGCCGGCCACCTACGAGCTGAGCCCGGCCCAGATCGCGCGCGCCATCGCCTCGCGCATCTCGCACTACTGCGCCGGCCACCCGGTCGAGCAGCGCGTGCGCGAACGCATCGCCTTCCTGGAAGCCAAGGAACTGGTGCTGAAGAACATCCCGGCCAAGGCCAATCCGCAGACCGACCGCATCCCTTACTTCTGCTCGGGCTGCCCGCACAACAGCTCGACCAAGGTGCCGGAAGGCTCGCGCGCCATGGCCGGCATCGGCTGCCACTACATGGTGCTGTGGATGGACCGCGAGACCTCCACCTTCACCCACATGGGCGCCGAGGGCACGACCTGGATCGGCCAGTCGCCGTTCACCGACGAGAAGCACGTCTTCGTCAACCTGGGCGACGGCACCTACTTCCACTCGGGCATCCTGGCGATCCGCGCGGCCGTGGCCGCGAAGGTCAACATCACCTACAAGATCCTGTACAACGACGCCGTCGCCATGACCGGCGGCCAGAACGTCGACGGTCCGCTCGATCCGGGCATGATCACCCGCCAGATCGCGGCCGAAGGCGTGCGCCCGATCATCGTGGTCACCGACGAGCCGGAAAAATACCCGGACGACTACGCCTGGGCCGAAGGCGTCACCGTGCGCCACCGTTCCGAACTGATGGACGTGCAGAAGGAACTGCGCGAGATGCCAGGCGTGTCGGCCGTGATCTACGACCAGACCTGCGCCTCGGAAAAGCGCCGCCGCCGGAAAAAAGGCGAGTTCCCCGACCCGGCCAAGCGCGCCGTCATCAACGAAGCCGTGTGCGAAGGCTGCGGCGACTGCTCGGTGCAATCGAACTGCCTGTCGGTCGAGCCGCTGGAAACCGAACTGGGCCGTAAGCGCCAGATCAACCAGTCCTCGTGCAACAAGGACTTCTCCTGCGTGTCGGGCTTCTGCCCGAGCTTCGTGACCGTCGAAGGCGGCGGCCTCAAGAAGCCAAAGAAAGCCGCGACCGCCGACAACGCGCCGCCGGCACTGCCTGCGCCAGTCATCCCGTCGGTGAGCGAGCCCTTCGGCATCCTGATCGCCGGCGTCGGCGGCACCGGCGTGGTCACCGTCGGCCAGATCCTGGCGATGGCGGCCCATGTCGAAGGCAAGGGCGCGATCGTGCTCGACCAGTCCGGCCTGGCCCAGAAGGGCGGCCCGGTGATGTCGCACGTGCGCCTGGCCGAGCACCAGGCCGACCTGCACTCGACCCGCGTGGGCACCGGCAGCGCCGACCTCGTGATCGGCTGCGACCAGATCGTCACCGCCAGCCGCGACGCGCTGAGCCGCATGGGCGAAGGCCGCACCTGGGCCGCCGTCAACTCGACCGGCGCCACTACCGCCGCTTTCGTCAAGAACCCGGACTGGCAGTTCCCGGCCGAAGGTTCGCGCGGCGCCATCCTCCAGGCTTGCGGCGAGCAGAACGTCGACTTCGTCGACGCCGGCCAGATCGCCACCGCCCTGATGGGCGACTCGATCGCCACCAACATGTTCATGCTGGGCTACGCCTTCCAGAAGGGCCACGTGCCGCTGCAGGAAGCTTCCCTGATCAAGGCGATCGAACTGAATGGCGTCTCGGTGCCCTTCAACAAGGCCGCCTTCCACTGGGGCCGCACCGCCGCCCACGACCTGGCCTCGGTCAAGAAGCTGACTACCCCGGCCCAGGTGATCGAGTTCAAGCGCACCCAGAGCCTGGACGACATCGTCAAGCGCCGCGTCGAACTGCTGACCGCCTACCAGAACGCGGCCTACGCGGCCAAGTACAAGGCCTTCGTGGACCAGGTGCGCGCCGAGGAAGCCAAATTCGGCAAGGGCACCCGCCTGGCCGAGGCCGTCGCGCGCTACTTCTACAAGCTGATGGCCTACAAGGACGAGTACGAAGTCGCCCGCCTGCATACCGACCCGGCCTTCCGCGACAAGATCGCCGGCATGTTCGAAGGCGACATCAAGCTCAAGTTCCACCTGGCGCCGCCGCTGCTGGCCAAGCACGACAAGGAAGGCCGTGCGATCAAGAAGGAATACGGTTCGTGGATGATGGGGGCCTTCGGCCTGCTGGCCAAGCTCAAGGGCCTGCGCGGCACCCCGTTCGACGTGTTCGGCTACACCGCCGAGCGCCGCACCGAGCGCGCCTTGATCGGCCAGTACCGCGAGACCATCGAAGCGCTGCTGCCCAAGCTGAGCGCCGACAACCTGGCTCAGGCCGTGGCGATCGCCAGCATCCCGGAAGACATCCGCGGCTACGGCCACGTGAAGGAGCGTCACCTGAAGGCGGCCAAGCAGAAGGAAGCGGCGCTGGTGCAAGCCTTCCACGCACCGGCCGGCACGGCGTCCCAGGCGGCATAAGCTTGCTATCCTGCATACGGTGGGCGCCGTGCGCCCACCGTATGCAGCAGCAATTGATTTACCTCTAGCATTTTTCGTTGTCTGCAAGACTCAACTGTTACAGTTGCTTGCACTCCGTCCCAATCCCCGCGTCTATAATCGGACGCATGAGAACGTCTAACGCACCGCGCCGCCAGGCGCTTCCCCTGCGCCTGCTGTCCACCTCGCTCGCAACGCTGTTCGTCCTCGCCGGTTGCGGCGGCGGAGGCGGTTCGCCCGGCGCCACCGTGAGCGCCACGCCGCCCGCGTCCCAGCAGCCGCCGGCCACCACGCCGCCGGCCACCGGCCAGCAATCGGTCTACGACACCAATCCGAGCCTGCTGGGCGATGCCTTCAGCAATTACTGGAACCTGTGCGCCAAGCCGCGCACCGGCGTCGACGCCAACGGCAAGCCTTACCCGGACCGCCAGGGCAGCCTGCTCGACGAGCTGAAGTTCCTGCGCGCCTGGACCCACCAGAATTACCTCTGGTACAACGAGGTGCCGAATACCTACCGGATGGCGGACTTCAGCAATCCGATCGACTACTTCGACGTGCTCAAGACGACGGCGCTGACCCCGTCGGGCAAGCCCAAGGACCAGTTCCACTTCACGTATCCGACCGAGGAATGGGATGCGATGCAGAACGAGGGCGTGGACCTGGGCTACGGCCTGACCTTCTCGCGTGTCGGTTCGGGCGTGCCGCGCACCTGGATCGTGACGGCGGTGGAACCCGGCTCGCCGGCGGATGCGGCCGGCGTGCGCCGCAACGACATGCTGATGCGCGTCGACGGCGTCGACTTCGTCAGCGCGGGCGACAACGCCTCGGTCGACATCATCAACGCCGGCCTGTTCCCAAGCAGCGCCGGCACCCAGCACCGCTTCAGCTTCCAGCGCAGCGGCGCGCAATTCGAGGTGACCATGACCGGCGCCGAAGTGCGCGTCGATCCGGTCAAGAACGTCAAGGTGATCGACACCGCCAGCGGCAAGGTCGGCTACCTGAGCTTCGAGACCCACAATGCGGTGTCGGAAAAGGAGCTGGTCGACGCCTTCACCACCTTCAAGCAGGAAGGCATCGCCGACCTGGTGCTGGACCTGCGCTACAACGGCGGCGGCCTGCTGTACGTCGCCAGCGAACTGGCCTACATGGTCGCCGGTCCGGCCGCGACCGCAGGCAAGATGTTCGACCGTCTGCAGTACAACGACAAGATCGGCTCCGACTCGCCGATCATGTTCCGCTCCACGGCCTATGGCTTCTCCGCGCCCAACCCGGTCGCCGCCGGCACGGCGCTGCCCTACCTGGGCCTGAAGCGCGTGACCATCCTGGCCACCTCGGGCACCTGCTCGGCGAGCGAGGCGGTGATCAACGGCCTGCGCGGCGCCGACATCGAGGTGATCCAGATCGGCGGCACGACCTGCGGCAAGCCCTATGGCTTCACGCCGGTGCCGAACTGCGGCACGACTTATTTCTCGGTCGAGTTCAAGGGCGTCAACAACAAGGGCTTCGGCGACTACGCGGACGGCTTCGCGCCGACCTGCCAGGCCTCCGACGACCTGACCCGCGCGGTGGGCGATCCGGCCGAGGGCCTGCTGGCCACGGCCCTGGCCTACCGCACCAGCAATGCCTGCCCGGCTCCGCAGGGCCAGAGCAGCGCGCGCCAGCTGCCGACGCAACTGGTGCGTCCGCTGGTGAAGGAAATCGCGATCGACCGGCGCAGCCGCTAGGTTGTCCCTGCTTCACCGGCCGCCTCACGGCGCCGGTGAACGCGTCTATAATCTCCGGCTTTGTGACTCTTCACTTGCCGGAGCTTCCCGATGATCCGTTCTGCGTTCCTGCTGGCCGTCCTGGCCGCCGCGCCCCTGTCCCAAGCCGCCACCGCACTGAGCACCGTTTCCGAGCGTTCGGGCTTCCAGAGCACCGGCCGCTATGACGAAGTGATCGCCCTGTGCGCCGCCTTCCAGAAGGCCTACCCGAAACAGGTCAAGTGCGTCGACTTCGGCCGCACCCCGGAAGAGCGCCCGATGAAGGCGCTGATCGTGAGCGCCAGCGGCGCCTTTACGCCGCAGGAGGCGAAGCGCCAGGGCCTGCCGGTGACCCTGATCCAGGGCGGCATCCACGCGGGCGAGATCGACGGCAAGGACGCCGGCTTCCTGGCCTTGCGCGAAGTGCTGGACGGCCAGCTGGCCAAGGGCGCGCTCGAGAAGCAGGTGCTGGTCTTCGTCCCGGTGTTCAACGTCGACGGCCACGAGCGCTTCGGCAAGTGGAACCGCCCGAACCAGCGCGGCCCGGTCGAGATGGGCTGGCGCACCACCGCCCAGAACTTCAACCTGAACCGCGACTACGTCAAGGCCGACGCGCCCGAGATGCAGGCCATGCTTGGCCTGGTCAACGCCTGGGATCCGCTGACCTATGTCGACCTGCACGTGACCGACGGCGCCAAGTTCCAGCACGACGTCTCGATCCAGGTCGAGCCGGTGTACTCGGGCGACCCGGAATTCCGCAAGGCCGGCCTGGCGCTGCGCACCGGCGTGATCGCCGACATCGCCAGGCAGGGTTCGATGCCGCAGTCCTATTACATGTCCTTCGCCAAGACCGACGATCCGATGTCGGGCTTCGTCGACAGCGTGTCCGACCCGCGCTTCTCGACCGGCTATTTCCAGCTGCGCAACCGCATGGCGCTGCTGGTCGAGACCCATTCGTGGAAGGACTATCCGACCCGCGTGCGTGTCACCCACAACACCGTGATCTCGATCCTGGAGCAGGTCGCGAAGCACGGCAAGGCCTGGCAGCAGGCTGCGTTCGCCGCCGACGCCCGCGCCGCCAAGCTGGCCGACGCCAAGGTGGCGCTGACCTACCGCACCACCGACAAGACCCAGATGGTCGACTTCCAGGGCTACGAATACACGCGCGCGCCCTCGAACGTGTCGGGCATGCTGATGACCCGCTACGACGAGGCCAAGCCGCAGGTGTGGCGCGTGCCGCTGCGCGAGGAAGTGGTACCTGACCTGGAAGTCAACGCACCGCGCGCCGGCTACATCGTGCCGGCCGCGCATGCGGCCATGGTGGCCGAGAAGCTCAAGCTGCACGGCATCGCCTTCCGCAAGCTGGACAAGGCGATCGAGGGCGCGAAGGTCGAGACCTTCCGCGCCGACAAGGCGACCTTCGGCGCGACTTCGTTCGAGGGACACCAGCGCCTGACGCTGGAAGGCAAATGGAGGGATGAGGCGCGCACGGTGACGCGCGGTTCGCTGTTCGTGCCGATCGCCCAGCCGAAGGCGCGCCTGGTCATGGCCATGTTGGAACCGCAGGCGCCGGATTCGCTGGCGGGCTGGGGCATGTTCAACACCGCCTACGAGCGCAAGGAATACATGGAAGAGTACGTGGCCGAGGATGTGGCGCGCGAGCAGATGGCGGCGGATCCGAAGGTGGCCGAGGAGTTCCAGCGCAAGCTCGATACCGATCCTGCGTTTGCCAAGAACCCGCATGCGCGCCTGGAGTTCTTCGCCAAGCGGCATTCGTCGTGGGATGAGCGCTATAACTTGTATCCGGTGATGCGTACGAACGTGGCGCTATAAGCAGATGAGTTGTGGAGCGGGTCATTTGGCCCGCTCCTTTCGCCCGTCGTTCCGGCGAAGGCCGGAACCCAAGTTCGTGTTGCAGCCACTACGTTCAAAGATCATGGCGGCGCACGCAAACTTGGGTCCCGGCCTTCGCCGGGAGGACGACTCAAGCGTTATTGGTGAAAATTACTGCCCCACCGACCTCAACATCACAGTAGTAACCTTCCCCTCCGCATTGATCAGCTGATACAGCCGATCATACTCATCATCCCCGATCTCCGTCCCCGGCGCCCCGCCGAACAGCTTCACCAGCTCCCCCAGCGTATTCGAGTGCCCCACCACCAGCACCGGCCCGGTGAGCGCCTTCACCTTCTCCACCAGCGCCTTCGGCGCGCGCGGATCGTAGCTCTGCACCTGCAGCCCGAGCTGGCTGGCGAGCGGCTGCGCGGTCTGCTGGGTGCGCACATACGGCGTGCTGAACACGGCCGTGATCCCGGCGCGTCCCAGGATGGTGGCGATATTGCGCGCCCGCGCCTGTCCCTGCGGCGTGAGTTCGGGGTCCTGGCCGACGGTGGCTTTTTCGCCATGCCGCACCAGGTAGATCATGCTCGGCTCAGCCATGGCGGCGCAGGGCAGGAAGACGGCCAGGGCCAGTGCCAGTTGTCTCAGCAGGCGGGAAGTCACGCACATCGCAATCCTCTTGGACGAAAAAAAAGCAGAGTACCACGCCTCTGCTTTCTTTCCGCCGCCAACCGGACTTACAGCTGGGTCAGCGAGATGGTGTTGGCCGCCGGCGTCGAGCACGGCTCCTCGTCGAAGGCGATGTCGCCGTTCGGATTGGCCACGCCGTCCACCTTCAGGTCGGCGAAGCCGAACAGGTTGCGGTCCATCAAGTGCGAAGGCACCACGGTGTTCAGGGACGAGAACACGTTGTCCACGCGCCCCGGATGCTTCTTCTCCCACTCGCGCAGCATGGCCTTGATCTGCTTGCGCTGCAGGTTTTCCTGCGAGCCGCACAGGTCGCACGGGATGATCGGGAAGCCCTTCACCTCGGCATAGCGCTCGGTGTCGGCCTCGCGCACATAGGCCAGCGGGCGGATCACCATGTGCTTGCCGTCATCCGACACCAGCTTGGCCGGCATGCCCTTCAGCTTGCCGCCGAAGAACATGTTGAGGAAGAAGGTTTCGAGGATGTCGTCGCGGTGGTGGCCCAGGGCGATCTTGTTGCAGCCGAGCTCGTCCGCCACGCGGTAGAGGATGCCGCGCCGCAGGCGCGAGCACAGCGAGCAGGTGGTCTTGCCTTCCGGGATCAGGCGCTTGACGATGCTGTAGGTGTCCTGGTTCTCGATGTGGTAGGGCACGCCCAGCTTGTCGAGGTAGGCCGGCAGCACATCGGCCGGGAAGTTCGGCTGCTTCTGGTCCAGGTTCACCGCCACGATGTCGAAGTGGATCGGCGCGCGCTCGCGCAGGGTCATCAGGATGTCGAGCAGGGCATAGCTGTCCTTGCCGCCGGACAGGCAGACCATCACCTTGTCGCCGTCCTCGATCATGTTGAAGTCGCCGATGGCCTGGCCCACCAGGCGGCACAGGCGCTTGTGCAGCTTGTTGTTCTCGTAGGCCACCTTCTCGGCCTTCTTCGCATCGACCGCCAGCTGGTCGAGATCCGCTTCGCTCATGCTTCTTCCTTCACTTGGAACACTTCGACGCCCACGCCTTCGCAGTCGGGGTAGACGTCCGGCTTCATGGTCGACACGCGCGCCGCGCGCACGCGCGGATGCAGCAGCATCGCCTTGACCACGTCGTCGCACAGGGTTTCCTGCAGGTGGATGTGGCCCTTGGCGATGCGCTTGGCAATGGTTTCGCGCATGAAGTCGTAGTCCACCACTTCCGACAGCTGGTCGGCTTTCGGGGTCGACTGCTCGAGCGGGATGTACAGGTCGACGTTGATCATGACACGCTGTTCCGCCTTCTTCTCGAAGTCGTGGACGCCGATGTTGATCATCACTTCGTAGTTGCGCAGGAACAGCCGGCGGCAATCGCGCAAGCTCGGGTGGGTCAGGGCGGACAACATGGTTAGCCTTATTGATTAAATTGAATGTGGTTCGGTCAGGAACATCACGTCGCGCCCCAGCGGCACCAGGTGCTGGCCGCCATCGACCAGCAGGGTGGTGCCGGTCAGCGCGCGGGCGCCGGCCGCGTAGACGACCGCGTCGGCGATGTCTTGCGGCGTCGAGGAGCGCCCCAGCGGCGTGGCCTGGTGGGCGCGCGCAAAGCCTTCCTCGCTCTGCTCGCCCGACACCATGGTGATGCCGGGCGCCACGCCGACCACGCGCAGTTTCGGCGCCAGCGCCTGGGCCAGCATCGTGGTGGCGCTGTGCAGCGCGGCCTTCGACAGCGTGTACGACAGAAAATCCGGGTTGAGATTGTACAGTTTCTGGTCCAGCAAGTTGATCACCACGGACTGCCCGCCCTCCGGCGTGGCCTTGTACAGCGCCTGCGCCAGCAGCAGCGGCGCGGCCACGTTCGCCTGCATGTGGGTTGCCAGCAATACCGGAGAAAACTCGGTGGCGCTGTCGTATTGAAACAACGAAGCGTTGTTGACAATGCAAGACACGGGGCCGAGTTCGGCGGCGGCGCGGCCGGGCAGGGCGCGTACGGCGGCCTCATTGGCCAGGTCGCACTGCAGCGGCACGGCGCGCCGGCCGAGGGCGCGGATGGCCTCGACCGTCGCCAGGGCGTCCGGTTCGGATTGGCGGTAGTGGACGGCCACGTCCCAGCCGGCGCGGGCCAGGCCGAGCGCGATGGCGCGTCCCAAACGGCGCGCCGCGCCCGTCACGAGCGCGATCCTGGGAGAGGTGGTCGAAGCCTTGTCCGTCATCTTGTCCTGTGGGCCCGCCGAAGGGGCCAAATAATGGGCCAAATTGTTGATATGGGCCGATCTCGCTACAATGCCGGCATGTCTTTGCCCGCACCCGACCGCGACGCACTCAGCGCGTCCCACTCCCTGCAAGAGCTCATCGCCGTTGACATCGAACGGCAGGGCGGAGCGATTGCGTTTTCGCGTTTCATGGAGCTGGCGCTGTACGCGCCCCGGCTCGGGTACTACAGCGGCGGCGCGTCCAAGCTCGGCGCGGAGGGCGATTTCACGACCGCGCCCGAGATCACGCCCCTGTTCGGCGCGGCGCTCGCGCGCGTGGCAGGCGCTATTATCGCCCAAAGCGCGCCCGACATCATCGAGTTCGGCGCCGGCACCGGCAAGCTGGCGCGCGACGTGCTCGCGGCCCTGGCGGCCCAGGGCGTGGCCGTCAACTCCTATACCATCATCGAACTCTCCGGCGAGCTGCGCGCGCGCCAGCAGGAAGCCCTGAAGGACCTGCCCCAGGTGCGCTGGCTGGACGCCATGCCGGAACGCTTCTCGGGCGTGGTGCTGGCCAACGAGGTGCTCGACGCCATGCCGGTCGAACTGGTGCTGAACACGGCCCAGGGCTGGCGCCGCCAGATGGTCACCATCGAGGACGGCGCCTTCGCCTTCGTGCAGCAGCCCCTGGATGCGGAACTGCAGGCCCAGCTGGCGCGCCAGATTCCCGACCATGACCAGCGCCCGGAAGGCTACCTGACCGAGATCCACCCGGTGAGCGACGGCTTCATGCGCTCGCTGGCCGCCATGTTCGAGGGAGGGAAGGGCGCCGCCATCCTGCTCGACTACGGCTTCCCGGCCCACGAGTACTACCTGGACCAGCGCATGGGCGGCACCCTGATGTGCCACTACCGCCACCACGCCCACCCCGATCCCTTCTACCTGCCGGGCCTGCAGGACATCACGGCCCACGTCGACTTCACGGCCATGGCGCTGGCGTCCCAGGAAGCCGGCCTGCCGGTGCTGGCCTACATGAGCCAGGCCGCCTTCCTGCTGGGCGCGGGGATCGGCGAACTGCTGATGGAACACGACCCGGAAGACCCGCTGCGCTACCTGCCCCAGGCCAAGGCGGTGCAGAAGCTGGTGTCGCCGGCCGAGATGGGCGAGCTGTTCAAGGTGCTGGTGGTCGGCCAGGGCATCGACTTGCCGGAGGCAATCGTGCAGGCCGACCGAAGCCACCGCCTGTAGACTTCGTGATATCTTGCACAGCGGACACAAATCCGGCTAAGCTTGTCACTTGGCGCAGTCACCGGATCGGCTATTATTCGTCGAGCAAGCAGGGCGCACATCACACACCATGGCCAAGATCCACACCCACTATGACAACCTGAAGGTTGCGCGCGGCGCGCCGCAGGAAGTCATTCGTGCGGCATACAAGGCCCTCAGCCAGAAATACCATCCCGACAAGAACCCGGGCGACGAAAAGGCCGCCCGCATCATGGCGATCGTCAATACCGCCTACAACACCCTGTCCGACCCGGTGCGCCGCAAGGAGCACGACGACTGGATCGCGTCGGAAGAATGGGAGGTCGAGTGGGTGGAAAGCTCGAACGCCGAGGAAGGGCGCGCCCGCCCGGAGAGCTGGGAAGCCCGTCCGCCCGAGGGCGCGCGCCGGGCGCGCCTGCTGCGCGATCCGCGCTGGTGGCTGGGCCTGGCCACCTGCTTCGTGGCCGGCGCCGCCTGCACGGTGCTGCTGGCCCAGCAGCCGAATCTCCTGCCCAACGCCCTGGCCTGGCCGGGCAAGCCCGCATCCCCGGCGAACGCCACCGACGCGGCGGCCGCCAATCCCGCCCATCCGGACGAACTGGGCAACGACACCAGCATCGAAGGCTGGGCGCGCCGCTACAGCGGCGAGGCCGGCAAGGAGCCGCCGCCCGAGATCAAGGCGCTCGCCGTCACCCAGCTGGTCGTGCCCCAGCGCGCGCCGGACTGCGGCACCGACCTGCAGACCCTGAGCGCGCCCAGCGGCGACCCCTGGCCGGCCGAATCCGGCTACCTGGCCGGCTACCCGGTCGGCAACAACGGCAGCGAGATGCAGGTCCTGATCGACAACAGCGCCAACAGCTCGCCGGTGTTCGTCAAGCTCTACGACCTGGACCGCCGCTCGAACGTGCGCCACGCCTTCGTGCAGGCGCGCGCCAGTTTCGTAATCGACAAGCTTGCGGCCGGCAAGTACGAGGTGCGTTACCAGAACATCGTCATCGGCGCCAGCAAGGCCGAGTGCGTCAATGGCCGCCGCACGCCGCTGCGCCAGGCTGCGGCAATCGGTTTCGATAACTAAGCCGCATTCAGAGCTGTCGCATTTTCCCCGCACACCGGGCACGCCGGTGTTGTCGTCTTTACCCGATTTAATTAATTTGTTCCTCTGCCGTAATATACTGGCCGATGCCGCGCGCCAATGCAGCCCGGCCGACATGCCCAACGCAGGCTGAAACGGAACCCATGAACGAACTTGAAGGCCTTACCGCCCTGATCATCGAGCCCCATGCCGGGATGCGCGCCAACATCCACAGCATGCTCAACCTGTGCGGACTGACCCGGATCGAGCACGCCAGCAGCTCGAACCAGGCCGTCAAGCACCTGGGGCTGCGCGCCTTCGACCTGGTCCTGTGCGAATACGACCTCGAAGGCGGCCAGGACGGCCAGCAGCTGCTGGAAGACCTGCGCCACCACAAGCTGATGCCGCTGTCGACCATGTTCTTCATGGTCACCGCCGAAGGCAACCAGAGCAAGGTGGTCAGCGCCGCCGAGCTGGCGCCGACCGACTACGTGCTCAAGCCCTTCACCGCCGACCGCCTGCTGGAGCGCATCGCGCGCGCCCTCGACCGCCGCAACGCCTTCCTGCCGGTCTATGCCCTGATGGACGCCGGCGACCAGCGCGAGGCGATCGCCGCCTGCATCGACGCCCAGGCCCAGTATCCGCGCTACGCCATCGACTTCCTGCGCCTGCGCGCCGAGCTGCACATGTTCCTCGGCGAGGCCGACCAGGCCGAGCCGATCTACCGCCAATTGGTCGAGGCCAAGGCGATCGCCTGGGCGCGCCTGGGCCTGGCCAAGACCCTGTTCGTGCGCAAGCGCTACGAGGAAGCGCGCGAGATCCTGGAAGACCTGGTGGCCACCAACCGCACCTTCGTCGACGCCGCCGACTGGCTGGCGCGCACCCATGCGGCGGTGGGCGACCTGGCCAGGTCGCAGGCGGTGCTGAACGAGGCGGTGGCGGTCTCGCCCCACGCCGTGCGGCGCCTGCGCACCCTGGCCGAAACCGCCTTCGAGGCGGGCGACACCGAGGGGGCCGAAGAGGCCTTCAAGAAGGTGGTCGACAAGGCCAGGTATTCCGAATTCCGCGATCCCGAAGACCACGTGAAACTGGTGCGCACCCTGGTCGTCAAGGGTGATCCGGTGGCTGCCGCCTCGGTGATCCGCGACCTCGACCGCTCGATGGGCGGACGCCCGAACACCGCCCTGTGCAGCGCGATCTCCTCGGCCCTGCTGCACGAGTACACCGGCAACGAGACCCGCCTGAACGAAGCCTTGAGCACCGCGCTGACCGCCTGCAAGGAAGCACCGACCCTGTCTTCCGACCTCAAGCTGGAGCTGGCGCGCACCTGCCTGCAGAACAACATGGAAGAGGGCGCCTCGGAGATCGTGCGCGACGTGATGCGCAATGCCGCCAGCGAGGCCGTGATGACGCGCGCCATGGGCGTACTGGAGCAGGCCGGCCATCCCGAGCTGGCGCGCACCCTGGCCCAGGAAAGCCGCCAGCACGTGATCGACCTGGTCGCCGGCGGCGCCGCGCGCGCCAAGAGCGGCGACTACAAGGGCGCCGTGGCGCTGATGCTGGAGGCGGCCGTCAAGCTGCCGCAGAACCCGTCCGTGGCCTTCAACGCGGCGCTGGCGGCGCTGCGCTGCCTGGAGCACCAGGGCTGGGAAGAGCGCCTCGGCCAGCAGGTGCCCGCCCTGATCGGCAAGGTGCGCCAGCTCGATCCGGGCAACGGCAAGCTGCCCGCGCTGGCGGCCCTGCACCAGCAGGTGCTCAAGAAGTACAACAAGTCGGCGCCGCGCAGCGCTGCGCCGCGTCCCGCGGGCGTGACGCCGGCGCTGGCCGTGCCGGTGTTCGGCGCCGTGCAGAAAGCAGGCTAAGGAAGCATGACCACCACGCCACCCGAAGGCGCGACCCGCCGCGTGCGCGCCGCGCTGATGCACAAGGTCTGCGGCGACGAGGAGATGTTCGCCCTCGGCGCCTCGGTCGCGCGCGTGGTCGAGATGGCCTCCAGCGACGACCAGGGCACCCACGACCTGGCCTATTACGTGGTGTCGGACGTGGCCCTGACCCAGCGCATCCTGCGCCTGTCGAACACCGTCCAGTACCGCACGGCGTCCGGCACGCCGGTGACCACGATCTCGCGCGCCATCTCGCTGCTGGGCTTCGACAACGTCAAGGCCACCGCCCTGGCCATGCTGCTGGTCGACGCCCTGGACAGCGGCGACCATGCCGGCAGCGTGCGCGTGGAGCTGGAAGCCGCCCTGTGCGCCAGCCTGGTGGGGCGCGAGATGGCGCGCCACAGCTTCTACCAGGGCGCCGAGGAAGCGGCGATCTGCGCGCTGTTCAAGAATCTCGGCCCGCTGCTGGTGGCCAGCCACGAGCACGACCGCTACCGCGAAATCTCGGCCCTGATCGCGGCCGGCAAGCATACGGCCGGGCAGGCCTCGCAGCTGATCCTCGGCTGCAGCTACGACGCCCTGTCCGAGGCGGTGCTGGCGGAATGGAAGATCCCCGACGTGATCGTGCGCGCCCAGGCTTCGCTGCCGCCGACGGCGGTGCGGGTGGCGGCCAACCGCGGCGAGTGGATGCGCCAGGTGGCGTCCTTCGGCCTGGACATCGCGCGCCTGATGGCGCGCAGCCACGAGCCGGCCGACACGCTGGAGGCGCGCAACCTCTTGCAGCGCTACGGCCAGGCGCTGGAGCTCGATAAGGAGCGCATGGACGCGCTGTTCGCCGCCGTGCAGGAGGGCATGAGCGCCCTGCTGCAGAGCATGAACATGGAGCCGGCGCCCAAGACCGAGCCGGAAAACGCGAGCGGACTGCCGAATGTGCTGCTGCTCGCGACCCTGGACGCGGGCGAGGAAGACCAGGATGGCACGCACCCGAGCGGCAAGCCGAAGAACGCGCGCGAGCTGCTGCTGGCCGGCGTGCAGGACGTGACCCAGCTGCGGGCCTCGGGGCAGGGCAAGGTCAACGACGTGATCCTCGCCGTACTCGAGACCCTGTATGGGGCGCTGGGCTTCCGTTTCGCCTGCGTGTGCCTGAAGGATGCGCGCGCGGGGCAGTACCGGGCGCGGGTGTCGCTGGGCGAGGAAGGCAAGCGGCTGCAGGCGGGCTTCGCGTTTTCCGCGGCGCCCGGGCGCGACCTGTTCCACCTGGCGATGGAGAACGATGCGGACCTGATGATCTCGGATGCGGGGAGTCCCAAGATCCGCGATCTGCTGCCGGCCTGGCACAAGGAGCTGCTGCCGGATGCGAAGAGCTTCATCGTGCTGCCGCTGGTGGTGGGGAAGGCGCAGCTGGGGCTGTTCTATGCGGACCGCACCAATACGGCGCCTGAAGGCGTGCCGCCGGATGAGACTTCGCTGATCAAGGCGTTGAAGGGGCAGGTGCTGGCGGCGCTGGCGCCTTGAGCGGTGTGGAACTTGGGTCCCCGCGAAGGCGGGGACCCAAGTTCAGCCAGCCTCAACTCCCCCGCAATGCCTCCAAAACACGTTTTTTGCAGGTCATACAAAACAGCCCTTGCAGACTTCGACCCCGCCCGTTACAATCACGCCCCGAAGCAACGCTGCTATGCGACGCGGACAAAGTCTGCTGAAACATAGTTGACAACACGTTGAGCTTGCTTCATACTCTGCGGTTCTTCGCGGTGGGGTGGCCGAGTGGTTAAAGGCAGCAGACTGTAAATCTGCCCTCTCTGAGTACGCTGGTTCGAATCCAGCCCCCACCACCAAAAAGAAGAGTCGTGAAGCGAATTGAAAGAAGTTGTACCTCGCGGGTGTAGCTCAATGGTAGAGCAGAAGCCTTCCAAGCTTACGACGAGGGTTCGATTCCCTTCACCCGCTCCAGTGTTCGCGGTGTGTTTCAACATCGCAAAAAATAAGCCCTTGTAGCTCAGTGGTAGAGCACTCCCTTGGTAAGGGAGAGGCCACGTGTTCAATCCACGTCAAGGGCACCAGAATTTTGTACGGCAGTCCGCAATACTCGTCCGTCAGGTGTGCCTGGTAATTCTCAAAAAAATCGTTAGATCTTAGGAGTCT
>NZ_JAGKSG010000068.1:0-16793 GCF_018119385.1 Massilia sp. AB1
TTTCCAGTTCAAGAAGAAGAAAAAATTGCGACAGTAGAGCAGAACCAAATGAACACTTTTCATCGTTCATAAATCCGCGCAACCAGTTCTGGCGCCTGATTTCCTCGGTCATCGGCGAAGACCTGGCCGCGCTGCCTTACGCCGAGCGCCTGCCGCGCCTGCTCGCGCACCACGTGGGATTGTGGGACGTGCTGGCCGCCTGCGAGCGCGAAGGCAGCCTCGATTCCGCGATCCGCAAGCCGGCCGCCAACGATTTCGAGCGCCTGCGCGCACTATGCCCGCGGCTGGAGACGGTGGGATTCAATGGCCAGGCCTCGGGCAAGTTCGCGCCCCAGTTCGCGCAGCACGGCTACCGCACCGTGGTCCTGCCGTCGTCCTCGCCTGCGCACATGGCGCTGAGTTTTGAGCAGAAATTGCAGGTATGGCGCCAGCTGGCCGTGGATCCCGGCGAGGATCGCGCATCACCGGTGCAGGGATCGCTACTCTGACATTGCCTGCGAGATCGCGGCGAACGAGGTATCGAAGCGGTAGGGGATGTTCAGGTGGCTGTCGTCGAATTCCTGGTGGACGACGGCGATGCCGTGCCGGGCCAGGCGGTCGCGGAAGATGCGCGCGCCGAACTGCAGGTTGAATTCATCCTGGGTGCCGGCGTCCAGGTAGATCAGGCGCAGCGAGGCCAGGGCCTCCAGATATTCGTCCACCAGGTGCACGGGATCGTGGCGCAGCCATTGCGCCCACACGGCGTCGTTGATTTCCGCCGTGTGCGGATCGAAGGGCAGCGCGAATCCGTGCGGCAGGGCAGGGTCGGGCGAGTAGCACGAAGCCATGGCCAGGGTGTTGACGACCGCGCGGTAGGCGGCGTCGCGTGGACGGTGGGTATGCAGGTCGCGCATCAGCCGATCGAGTCCGCCCAGCCGGCCGATCGAACGCGCGCAGGTGACGAAGGCCGGTTTGTAGCACAGCTCGAAATACAGGTCGCCGCTGTGCGAGGCCGTCAGCGCGAATATGTCGGGATGACGCATCGCCAGCATCAGCGCGCCATAGCCGCCCGAGCTTTTTCCCGCCACCGCGCGGTACTCGCGCCGCGCCAGCGTGCGGTAGCTGCGGTCGATGTAGGGGACCAGTTCGTCGACGAGATGGTCTTCGTAGCGGCCGGTGGCCGGTGAATTGATGTACTGGCTGCCGCCCAGGCGGGTCAGGCAATCCGGCATGACGACGATGAAGGGGCGGACCGTGCCGCCGGCGATCAGGCGGTCCATGCGCTGAGCGATGTTCTCATCCCATACCGTGTCGTTCAGGAAGGTCGTGCCGCGGCCATTGAATCCAGCCAGCAGGTAGACGACGGGATAGTGTTGCGACGGGTTCTCGTCGTATCCCGGCGGCAGGTAGACCGGCACGATGCGCCGCGCGGGATCGCCCATCGCATTGTTGGCGAGGACGGTACTGTCGAAGGTATCGAGGACGATGCGGCCGGACGAGCTCAATGGTGGATTCGCGAGGCAAGGGGACGCTCAAGTATAGCAGTCGCGTTCCCCCGCCATGGCATCCGCCGTCAGCGCAGCCGAGCCCCCGTCTGCGCAATGCTGCGCAGGTAGGCCAGCTTGGCCGAATAGATATCGCGGTTGCTCTTCCTGGTGCTGTTGTCGACCGCCAGCGCGATGTGCTCGCGGGCGTCGACCAGTTCGCCCAGGCGCAGGTGCGCAATGCCGAGCCAGAAGCGGAACTCGTCGTTGTAGGGCGAGCGCTTGATCTCGCGTTCGAACAAGTCCTTGGCCTCGTCGTTATCGCCGGCCTTGAGCGCCGCCATCCCCTTGTCGAAGAAGTAGTAGGGGGGATAGGGCTCGATGCTGGCGATCCGCTTTTCCAGTTCCTGCGCTTCCAGCGGGCGGCCGAGGGCCAGCAGCACCGGCTGCAGGTTGCGCAGCACGGACACGTTTTCGGGTTCGCGCGACAGCGCGGCGCGGAAGGTCTGCTCGGCGAGCGTCATGTCGCCATGGCGCTGGTAGACCACGCCGAGCGTGTTGAGCGGCTGTACCGCGCCGGGACGCGCCGACACCGCCGCCTTGGCCCACCAGTAGGCGTCGTTGACGCGCTGCTGCACCAGGGCTTCGGCGGCGCGGTTGTTCAGGTAGAGCGAGACGATGTCTTCCTCTTCCAGCGCGCGGCTGCGCAGCTTGGCCGCGTCGGCCGGCGGCAGGAAGTCCACCACCAGGTGGCGGCTGGTGTCGAAGCCGTTCTGGACGTCGCCGATCCGGTCGCCGATGCTGATGTTGACGTGGTTGCTGGCCAGGTACAAGCCACCCATGCGGCTCCACATCTCGTCCGTGGTGACGCTCTGGAACTGCACCGGCATGCCCAGCGCCTTGGCGAACGCGGCCGTCATGATCACCAGCGACAGGCAGTTGCCCGAGCGCACCGCATAGGTCTGGGCGGCGGTGCGGGTGGTCGTGGACTCGTATTCGAGCTTCAGGTCGGTCTTGCTGTACAGCGCATCGACCAGGCCATGGCGCGAGCCGCGCGAGCGCAGGGTCTGCGTGAACGCGGGACTGCTGATGTAGGCCTTCATGGCCGGACTGAGCGTAAACAGCTCGTCGGCGCTCACGGGCTCGGACGGCGGCGCGAAGCCGGCGTCGGCAAACAGGGCGGTCGGGGCGGGTGGCGGCGCCACGCTGGCGCATCCGGCGAGTGCTGCCGACAGCAGCAACAGAATCAGGCGCTTCATGTCTCCTCCTGCGCAACTACTTTTAGCCAAGTATCTGCCTGAAGGGAGAGGAAGTCAAAAGTATGTATTTATTCTTCGTGAAAAGCTTCGAGCAATTCGTCGAGCAATTCGGCCGTTTCCTCGCCGGAAAGGCCAAGATAAGCGCAGGCGGCGTCGCCTGCCTTGCCCCATTCCAGCGACTCGGGCTGGCCCTGGTAGCTGCACAGGGCGCTTTCCGCCAGCACCGACAGCGCCACCAGCGAACGCACGGTGGATGCGGTCGAGGCGTCGTCGAGGACGCTGAAATCGTGGTGGTGCAGGATGGCCCAGCCGACATCGCCCGACAGGCCCCAGTTGCGCGCCAGCAGGCAGCCGACCGCCGCGTGGCTGGTGTTGTGGCGCTCGTCCTCCAGCGCCGTGAACGGGCGCAGCATTTCCAGCGAGGCGGCGGCGTAGGTCGCGGCATAGTCGGGGAAGCGGTCCATCAGCAGCGGCACGCCAGTGTCGCAGAACAGGCCGAAGGTGTGGGCCACGTCCGGCTCGCCGATGCGCAGGCGGCGCGACAGGAACACCATGGCTTGCGCGCGGCGCGAGGAGATGTCCCAGAAGCTTGCCAGTTCGGCACTATTGGCGGGAATCGCCTGGCGCGCCAGCAGGCCCGTCATCAGGGCCGCCACCTGGTTGATGCCCAGGAACAGAATGGCCTGCTCGACCGACTTGGCCTTGCGGCGTCCGCCAAAGATCGAGGAATTGGCCAGCTTGAGCAGCGCGCCGGACATGCCGACGTCACTCGCCACGATCTTGCCGATTGCCTCAGGCGACGGATCTTCCGACGCCAGCTCGCGCTGCATGTCGGCCAGCAGGCTGGGACGCGGCGGAATGCGGATCGACTTGATCAGGGCATCGACCTGATCGACCTGCTGAATGGGTTCGGCGACGGTGTTCATGGGAAAGGATGGGTGCTTCTGGGAAGGCAACAACTGGCGTCACTATAACCCAGCAAGAATTAACTTGCAGCAAAGCAATGCGATCTGTGTGTCAATTTCACCAAAACGCCGGGTCAATCTGACCCGGGATAGAATCGAAGCATGGCTATTTCGATAATTGCGGGAATTGATTTTTCGGCGCCGGCGGAGATCGTGGCGCGCCAGCTGATCGGGGTCACGGTGCTGGTCGACGGGGTCGGCGGGCGCATCGTCGAGACCGAGGCCTACGACCGCGAAGACCCGGCCTCGCACGCCTATTCCGGTCCCACCGAGCGCAATGCCTCCATGTTCGGGCCGCCGGCACATGCCTATGTCTACCGTTCCTACGGCATCCATTGGTGCCTGAACTTCGTGTGCCGCGAAGCGGGGCATGGGGCAGGGGTCCTGATCCGGGCGCTGGAGCCGGTGGCGGGGCTGGACGTGATGCGCGCGCGGCGCGATGCGGACGACGAGTGGCTGCTGTGTTCCGGGCCGGGCAAGCTGTGCCAGGCGCTGGGCGTCACGCGGGCGCTCAACGGCATGCCGCTGTCGGCGCCGCCTTTCGAGCTGCTGCCGGCGCCGCGCGAGCTGCCGGTCGTGGAGGGGCCGCGCATCGGCATCTCGAAGGCGGTGGACGTGCCGTGGCGCTTCGGGCTGGCCGGGTCGCGCTTCGTGAGCAGGCCGTTCAGGTAGGGTGGACGGCTTTGCCGTCCACGCGGTGATCGTCGGCGGCGAGATCATCCCGCAAGAAATCGGAGGCGGTGGCTGTCGCCGCGGGGGGGGGGGGGGCCGGCCCCCCCCCCCCCCCCCCGGCGCGGGGGGGGGGGGGGGCCCGGGGGGGGGCGGGGGGGGGGGGGGGGGGGGGGGGGGGGGTGTGGGGGGGGGGGGGGGGGGGGGGGGCCGCCCCCTCGACCTGGCTGTCCGAGCTGATCTGGCGGGATTTCTACGCCATGATCCTGTACCGGCATCCGCAGGTGGCGACGCGGGCCTTCAAGCCGGCCTTCGATGCGGTGCGGTGGGAGGATGGGCCGGAGGCAGAGGCATTGTTCGCGGCCTGGTGCGAGGGGCGGACCGGGTATCCGCTGGTGGATGCGGCGATGGCGCAGCTCAATCGCACCGGTTTCATGCACAACCGGCTGAGGATGGTGACGGCCAGTTTCCTGGTCAAGGACCTGGGGATCGACTGGCGGCGCGGGGAGCGCTACTTTGCGCTCAAGCTCAACGATTACGACATGGCGTCGAACAACGGCGGCTGGCAGTGGGCGGCGTCGACGGGCTGCGATGCGCAGCCGTGGTTCAGGATTTTCAATCCGGTGACACAATCGCAGAAGTTCGATGCGAAGGGGGAGTTCATTCGGCGCTGGCTACCGCAGCTGATGGCCCTGGATGCGAAGGAAATTCATGCGCCGTGGCTCATGGCGGCCGAGAAGCTCGCTGAAAAAGGCGTGGTGCTGGGGAAGGATTATCCGGGGCCGGTTGTCGATCATGACAAGGCTCGGCAGCGGACTTTGGAGCGGTTTAGTGTGGTGAAGAGACAGAGTTAGGGGTGTGCGGACAAACTTGGGTCCCCGCCTTCGCGGGGATGACGTTTTTAAGCAGCAGGCCAATGGCTTGGCTATCGGCCCGCCCCCTCCGAACGTCATCCCCGCGCAGGCGGGGACCCAAGTTCGTCGAACAGCCACTAACGTATCAAGCCGCCTCGCGCCCCAGCAAACTCCCTATCGCCGCCAGCAACACCTCTTCCTGATACGGCTTGCCGAAATAGGCATTCACGCCCAGCCCCAGCGCATAGTTGCGGTGCTTGTCCGCCGTACGCGAGGTGATCATGATGATCGGCACACCCTGCGTCGCCGAACTCCCGCGAATCTGCCTCGTGAGATCGAAGCCATCCATGCGCGGCATCTCGATATCCACCAGCATCAGGTCCGGCGCCCCCAGCTGCGCGATCTGCTCCAGCGCGTCCACGCCATCCTTGGCCAGCAGCACCTGGTAGCCCTCGCGCTCCAGCAGCCGCTGGGTCACCTTGCGCACGGTGATTGAATCGTCCACCACCATCACGACTGCCTTCTGCGGCTGCGGTACCACCTCAGGCTGCACGCGCCGCGCCTTGACCGGCTGCTGCGCCAGCGCCACCGGATCGAGGATCAGGACGATCTCGCCCGAACCCAGCACCGTCGCGCCCGCGATCCCCGGCACGCGCGACAGCTGCGGACCGATGTTCTTGACCACGACTTCGCGGTTGCCCACCACCTCGCCGATGCACAGGGCAATCCTGCGGCTGCCGCTGTTGAGCACCATGACGGGATTCGAGCGCTGCAGCGGCAGGCGCTCGTCTTCCTCGCCCAGCAAATCCTGCAGCTCGTACAAAGCCAGCGTATCGCCGCCGGCCACGATCTTGCCCTCTTGCCGGGCCGCCTCCAGGTCCGCGTCGCGCACCTGCTGCATCTGCTCCACCAGGGTGGCCGGAATCGCGTAGGTGCGGCTGCCGTTCGACACCAGCACCACCTGGGCCACGGCCAGGGTCAGCGGCAGGTGGATGGTGAAGCGCGTGCCCTGTCCGGGCTGCGACTCGATCGCCACCCGGCCGCCCAGCGCCTGGGCCTCGGAACGCACCACGTCCATGCCGACGCCGCGGCCGGCCAGTTCGGTCAGGGTGTCGGCGGTCGAAAAGCCCGGCTCGAAGATCAGCTCGGCCGCATCCTGGTCCGAGACTTCGTCCAGCTCGCCCAGCAGGCCCACCGCGCGCGCCTTGGCGCGGATGCGCTCGAGGTCCAGGCCGGCGCCGTCGTCGCTGAACTGCATCACGACTTCGTTGCCGTGCTGGCTCACCTGCACCAGCACTTCGCCGGTCTCGGACTTTCCGACGCCCTGGCGCTGGGCGCGCGGCTCGACGCCGTGCACGATGGCGTTGCGCAGCAGGTGCTCGAAAGGCGCGGCCATCTGCTCCAGCACGCCGCGGTCGACCTCGACCGAGCCACCGCGGATGTCCAGGTTGACGCGCTTGTCGGTTTCCTTGGCGGTCTGGCGCGCCACCCGGAACAGGCGTTCCGACAGGCTGGCGAAAGGCACCATGCGCACCCGCATCAGGTCGCGCTGCAGGTCGCGCGTCAGGCGCGACTGCGCCGCCAGCTCCTCTGCCGCACTGTCCACCGTGCGGCCCAGGCTTTCCTGGAACGAGGCCACGTCGTTCACGCTTTCGGCCAGCATGCGGGTCAGTTCCTGCAGGCGGGTGAAGCGGTCGAATTCGAGCGGGTCGAACTCGCGCTCGCCGGCGATCGACAGGCGCGAAGCGATCTGCGATTCGGCCTGCATCTCGATCTCGCGCAGCTGGCGGCGCAGGCGCGCCACGTTGTCCGAGAAATCGCTCAGCGAGCCCTTGAGCGCATCGACCTGGGTTTCCAGCTTGGAGCGCGTGATCGACACTTCACCGGCCTGGTTCACCACCCGGTCGAGGATGTCGGCGCGCACGCGCACCAGCGGCGAACGCGCGCCCGGCTGCTCGGCCGCCGCCGGCGCCGGCGCGGCCTCGGCTTGCACTGCGGCGCGCGGCTGCTGGAGCTGTTCGAACAGCAGCAAGGCCTGGTCGTAATTGGCCAGCAGTTCGTCGAAGGCGGCCGGGCTGGTGGTCCCGGCATGCACCATGTTCTCGATCTGCGTCTCGAGTTCGTGCGTGTGCTGGCCCAGGCGCATCGCACCGGCCATGCGCGCGCTGCCCTTCACGGTGTGCAGGGCGCGCTGCAGGCCCTGGGCGATGGACATGTCCTGCGGATGCTGCTGCCACTGGCGCAGGCCGTTGCCGATCTGCGGCAGCAGGTCGGTGCCCTCTTCCAGGAACACGGGCAGCAGGTCCGGGTCCAGCTCGTCGGCGAAGACCGGGCCGGCCGCAAGGACCGGCTCGGGCTCGGGCGCAGGCGCGCTTGCAGCTTCCGGCGCGGCCTCGGGCTCGGGCTCGGTCAGCACCGCTTCGTCCGGCGTCACGGCCACGAAGGCGGTCTCGTCCAGCTCCGGCACGAATTCCTCGATATCCGGCACAGGCACGGCCGGTCCAGGCGCAGCCTGGTCGAGGGCGGGCGCCGCGAACGGGTCGTCGAGGAACAGGTCGAAGACGTCATCGGCTTCGCTGACTGCGGGCGCTTCCGGCGCGGGCCTGGTATCGAAGGCCGGCGGCTCGGCTACCAGGCTGTCGTAGGCTGCGGCGAACAGGCCGTCGAGCTTCTGCGCCAGTTCCGGGTCGGCTTCGCCATAGACCGCGGCCGCCTGCTGGCTGGCCACGCGTTCGTTCAATCCCGCCAGCTGGTCGATCAGGTCCGGCTGCTCCGGCGCCAGTTCGCCCAGGGCGAACACCTGCAGCATGGTGCGGATGCGCGACAGGGTCGTGTCCAGCACCTCGAGCTGGCCGTCCTCGATGGCGGCGCCCGGCGTCACCAGTTTTTCCAGGCTCAGTTCCAGCGCCTGGGCCACGTCGCGCAGCGCCATGTAACCGACTGTGCCCGAGGTGCCGGCCAGGGTGTGCACGGCCGTCAGGCCCTCTTCCGAGACGGTGCGGCGCGGATCGGCGCGCCAGGCGTCGAATTCCTGCGCCAGCGTCTCGACCAGCTGCTCGGTCTCGGCCAGGTAGATGTCGTACAGCGCTGCCGGCACCTGCAGAGCGCCGATGCGCTTGACGCTTTCCAGGTCGACCGGCTGGTCGAGGACGGGAATGTCGTCCTCTCGCACTTCCTCCCCGGCCGCTTCGAACGGCCCGCCTTCCTGCACCCGGCCGGCCGCCTCGATGAGGGCGGCACCGTCGCGCGCGGGCGTGCGCCCGGCGGCCAGGTCGGCCACCCAGGCATCCAGCTCGGCATGGGCATGGGCCAGCAGCGCCAGCAGGTTGGCGGTGGCGGGGCGGCTGTCGGCCAGCCACACGTTCATCACACGCTCGACGGCGGCGGCGGTGGCGGCGAAATCCTCCAGCTCCACCATGCGGCTGCTGCCCTTGAGCGTGTGGAAGGAGCGGCGCAGCAGGGTCAGGGTTTCCTGGTTGCCCGGCTCCTCGGCCGCGCGCGGCAGGTTCTGGGCGACGAAGCCCAGCACTTCCTGGGCCTCGGCAATGAAGATTTCCAGCAGCTCCGCTTCGATACTGCTTTCCTGGGCCGGAGCCTCTTGCGCCACCGGCGCCGGCTCAGGCGGCGTCTCGACGAACTCGTAAGGCAGCTCGCGCAGCAGCAGCTTGTCCTGGTCGAAGGTGAAGCGGCCTTTCGCGGTCTCGCTGTCCTGCGCCAGCAGGTCGGCGAAGAAACCCAGCGCGCCGATGTTCTGTGCGATGTTGTGCAGCGCCGCGTGCTGGCTGGTGACGTCGCCTTCGTAGCCGGCTAGCTTGCGCACCTCGTCCGCGACGTGGCGCGTGGCCAGCACCGCCTGCTCCAGATCGAGGATGGCGAAGGCGCCCTGCAGCTGGTGCAGCACCGGCGTGCTCTGCTCCAGCACCTGGCGCCTGGACGGGTCGTCGTAGTATTCGTCGAGCAGCTTTTCGATCTGGCGCAGGCCGGTCTTGATCTCGCCCGCCAGCACGGCCACGGTCTGGCCCTGCTGGATCTGGCGCGCCAGTTCGCCCTGCCAGTGCGCGGCGTCCGGCGGGGTTTCGCCGGCGGCCAGGGCCAGCAGGCGCGCGCCCACCGCCTCGGCGTTCTCGGCGAAGTCGCCCGGCAATTGGCGCAGCTGGTCCAGGCCGTTCTCGACGAACAGCATGGCGGCCGCCATCTCCAGGCCGAACTGGTCGCTGCGGCCGGAGGACATGGAATCGGTGGCGGCGCGACCCAGCTCGCGCAGCAGCTGGGCCAGCGCGGGCGCGCCCAGTTTTTCGCTGGCGCCGGCCAGCTGGGCCAGCGCCTGGTTGAAGTCGTCCTCGACCACGGCGTCCGGCTCGTGGGCGATGCGGTCCCAGTCGGACTTGGTGCGGGCCAGGGCCTCGCGCGCTTCCTTCAGCGCAGCCGGGTCGATCTTGCCGTAGCGGCGCTCGGCGTAGTCCAGCGGCACCGCGCCGTCCAGGTGCAGGGCCTGGCGCAGGCGCTGCGCCTCGCCGCCCGCGGCTGGGTCCGGTGCCGCTGCGACGAAGAACAGGGCGTCGCGCAGCATGGCCTCGGGCGTGCCGCCCTGCCCCTGCGACAGGCGGCGCGCCTGCAGGTTGATCTGGCCAAACAGCTGCTTGGCATACAGGTCGCTGCCGACCTGGCCCTCCGCCACCACGGCGGCGAAGGCGTGCATCGCCTGCCAGAACAGGCGCGCGCGCGGCTCCTGCTGGGCGGCCGCGATCGGCGCGATGGCGTCGCGCATGCCGGCCGCATGCAGGCGGATCTGCTCCGGCTCGGTGCTCTTCAGGTAGGGCAGGAGCGATTTTTCGAAACGCGCGCGGCAGGCGGCGTAGTCGGCGGGGCCGGCCTCGCCCTCCACCGGCAGCTCCGGCAGGGTGGACAAGTCCAGGACCAGCAGGTCGGACGGGTGGATGCGCTGCACGCCCAGGCGCTCCTGCAAGTCGCGGAAATACGGGAACAGGCGCGCCGGCTGCTGCGGCGCGCCGGCCAGGAGCTCGTCGAGGTATTCGCCGAGGGCGCCGTAGGCGTCCTGCAGCAGCTTCGCGTTCTCCTCGGTGCAGGGCAGCTGGCCGTCCTTGAGGCGGTCGAGCAGCTCCTCGGCGGCGCCGGTATAGGCTTGCACGCCCTCGACGTCCACCATCTGCAGGGCGCCGTGGGCCTGGTGCAGGTGGGTCTTGGCATGCAGCAGCAGGGTCGGCTGGGCTTCCTGGCTGCGTCCGGCGGCGTCGCGCACCGCGGCGCCGGAACGGTCCAGCGCATCGCGGATCTCGCCGATCACCCAGGACAGCGGGCCAGTGTCGAATCCTCCTGCGCGTGTCTGTGTCGTCGTCATGGGCGAGAGTTTATCAGGCTGCAACGCGGAAGCGGGATACGGAGTCCTTCAGCTCCTGGGCCAGGTCCGCCAGTTCGCGGATCGACTGGGCGGTCTGGCGCGTGCCCTGCTGGGTATGCTCGGTCACCGACAGGATGTGCTGCATGTTGTGCGCCACGCTGTTGGCCGAGGTGGCCTGCAGCTCGGTGGCGTAGGACATGCCCTGGATCAGCTCCGCCAGGCGGTTCGACACGCGCGAGATGTCGGCTAGCGCGGCGCCGGCGGCGTCCGACAGGCGCGCGCCCTCGACCACGCCCTGGGTCGACTTTTCCATCGCGGCCACGGCGTCGTGGGTGTCGGCCTGGATGGTGCGCACCAGCGCGCCGATCCCCTTGGCCGCTTCGGCCGAACGTTCCGCCAGGCGCTGCACCTCTTCCGCCACCACCGAGAAGCCGCGTCCCGCTTCGCCCGCGGAGGCGGCCTGGATCGCGGCGTTCAGCGCCAGCACGTTGGTCTGCTCGGTGATGTCCGAGATCAGGTCGGTGATCTCGCCGATCTCCTGCGAGGATTCGCCCAGGCGCTTGATGCGCTTGGAGGTTTCCTGGATCTGCTCGCGGATCTCGTTCATGCCGATGATGGCGTTCTGCACCGCTAGCGCGCCCTGCTCCGCCGCCGCCACCGACTGGCGCGCCACATCGGCCGATTCCAGCGCCGAGCGCGACACATCGGTGATCTCGCTGGCCATGCGCAGCACGGTGCTGGAGGCGTCCTTGATTTCCTTCGACTGCTCCTCGGCGGCGCCCAGCAGGCGGGTCGACACCGCCTGCGCGCCGCTCGAGGCGCGCGTGACCTGCTCGGCGGTGGTGATCACGCGCACCACCAGGCCGCGCAGCTCTTCCACGGTGTAGTTGACCGAGTCGGCGATGGCGCCGGTGATGTCCTCGGACACGGTGGCGTGCACGGTCAGGTCGCCGTCCGCCACTTCCTGCAGTTCGTTCATCAGGCGCAGGATCGCCGCCTGGTTGGCGTCGTTGGTGGCCTTGGCCTCTTCTTCCTTGGCCTGGGCCAGCTGGCGCATGGCTTCGGCGTCGCGGCGGCGCGCTTCCAGGCCGCGGGTGCGGTTGCGCTGGTCCTGCAGCATCACGCGCGAGATGCTGCCGCCCATCGCCAGCGTGAAGATCGCGGCGCCGACCAGCACCCAGAACCAGGGGCTGTTGCCGCCCTGGGCCAGGCGGTAGCCGTTCTGCAGGCGTCCCAGCAAGGCGCCCAGCTGCTCGTTGTCGCGCGCGATGGTCTGCTCGGCGACGCGGGCGGCGTGGAAGTGGCCGATGTTGCTTTGCAGGGAGGCGACGGTGGACTGGAAGGCGCGGAAGGCTTCGCGCGCCTTGGCCAGGCGCTCGCGCAGGCCGGCGTCGGCCAGCGGGGCCAGGCCCAGCGCGGCGCTGCCGTCCAGCAGGCCGTCGACGATGGCGCCCAGCGCACTGGCGTCGCGCGCGATCGATTCGGCCGCGCCGCTGCGCGGCGCTCCCGGCGTCACGAAGGCGTGGGCGCCGGCCGTCAGGCTCTGGGTCAGGCTCATCATGCGGCCCAGGGCGGCCACTTCGCGCGCGCTGCCGCCGCGCTCGGTGCGCTGGTCGAGCAGGGTGTCGCCGATCGAGAGCAGTTCGGGGCTGAAGGTGGACAGCTGCGCCAGGCTCTCGCCGTAGCCGGTCAGGTAGCGCTTGTTCTTGACCAGGACCGCGGCGGCCTTGTCGGAGGCGCTCCACATGCTGCGCGCCTTGGACACCAGGGCCGCGGCCTCGCCGCTGGCGGCCGGGATGTCGCCGGCGGGGGCGTTGCCGCCGCGCGCCAGCAGGGCCAGGTTGCGCCCCAGGTCGGCGCGGCTGCTTTCGAGCTGTGCGATGGCCTCGCCGTCGCCGCGCAGCGCCTTCGGCGCCACCTTGCCCAGGCGGTGGGCGTTCATCAGGGCGTCGCTCGCGGTCTGGCTCTGGCCCGCGGCTTCGGCATTGTGGGCGGCGTTCTGCCACATCGACAGCACGGTCAGCAGGATGCCGGCCGCGAAGGCGCCCAGCAGCAGGCGCAGCTGGCGCGGCAGCGACAGGTGGCCGATCAGCGGCAGGCTGAGCTTGTCCTTCTCGGCGTCTTCACCGGGCGCGCCCTTGCGGTGGCGGATGTTGCCCAGGCGGCGCGCCGCGGCTTCGGCGGAGCCTCCCGCGGGCGCCGCGGTTGCTATTGCCGCCGCCGCGCCGACGCCGGGGCCGAACTGGGTATCCGGCGAGGACAGCACGGTGTCGTCGTCGGCGCTCTCCCTGGCGAAGAAATTGGTGCTGAGTTTCGAGGCGAATCCCATTCCGGCTCCTGGTCCTGCTGTTCGTGGTTAGCTAATTGCGACGTGCAGGAAGCGCTCTTCCCGCACCAGTGCCGCCAGCGACAGCGGCTTCCATGTGTTGCCCTCCGGGTCGCGCAAGGCGTCCCCGATGCGCTCCATCGCGCCGGCCTGGCGCAGGCCGTAGACCTGGTCCACCCGCAGCGCGCAATTGAAGCCCAGCGCCGGCGAGAAGGTGACCAGCCGTCCCGGGCCGGCCGCTGCGGGCGCATCCTGGTCCAGGTAGCGCGCCAGGTCGATCACGCCCAGCAGCGCGCCGCGCACGTTGACCAGGCCGAGGTACCAGGGCCGGGTCAGCGGGACGGGGGTGAGCGGGCCGCTCGGCACGATCTCGCCGGCCTCGGTGAGGTCGAGCAGCCAGCGCGTGCCGGCGATGCCCAGGCCGAGCTGCTGCACCCGCTCGCCGTTGCCGCTCTTGGCGGCCTGCATGCGCTCCAGCAGTTCTTCCTGGTAGGCGCGCAGGCGGGTGCGGCGCGCGGCGTCGTCCGGCCTGCCCTCCGCGCCGTCGATGTCCATCATGCGCTCGCGCGCACCGGCATGGCCGCGGCTGCGCCCGCGTCGGCGCCGAGGGCGGCGATGGCGGCCAGCAGCTGCTGCGGGTCGACCGGCTTGACCAGGTAGTCCTTGGCGCCCTGGCGCATGCCCCAGATGCGGTCGGTCTCCTGGCTCTTGCTGCTGCAGATGATGACCGGGACCTTGGACAGCTCGGGATCGCGCGCGATCGCGCGCGTGATCTGGAAGCCGTTCGCGCCCGGCATGACGACGTCCATCAGGATCAGTTCCGGGCGCTCGGCGCGGATGCGTTCCAGCGCCTCTTCGCCGTTGACGGCGGTGCTGACGGCATATCCCTGCCTGGCCAGGATGTCGGTCAGGTAGAAGCGTTCGGTCGGGGAATCGTCGACGATGAGAATCTTGTGTATGGCCACGTACGGCTCCGGGGTCGGTTCATGCAGCCTTGCCGGCGGTGTGGTCGCGCACGGCGGCCAGCAGGCTGTCTTTGGAAAACGGTTTGGTCAGGTAGGCGCTGGCGCCCACCATGGCGCCGCGCGCGCGGTCGAACAGGCCGTCCTTCGACGACAGCATCAGGACCGGGGTGGCGGAAAAGCGTGCGCTCTTCTTGATCAGGGCGCAGGTCTGGTAGCCATCCAGGCGCGGCATCAGGATATCGCAGAACACCAGCGCGGGATGGTGGTCGTTGATCTTCGCCAGCGCGTCGAAGCCGTCCTCGGCCAGCACCACGTGGTAGCCGGCCTGGGTCAGGAAGATCTCGGCGGAGCGGCGTATCGTGCTGCTGTCGTCGATCACCATGATGGTCAGGCCCGTCGGTTGCGGGGATGTCGTCATTGTCGTTTCACTTCGGCATGAAGCGCCACGATAGCACAGCCCCCTTCCCTTGTGCGCGAAGTGTTGCGCTGCATCAACTACGCGGTTGTCAATACAGCGGCATCAAGCCTTCGCGCAGCTCAGATGGCGGTCATCTCGAAGTCGTCCTTGCGGGCGCCGCACTCCGGGCAGGTCCAGTTCATCGGCACGTCGGCCCAGCGGGTGCCGGGGGCGATGCCGTCATCGGGGGCGCCGGCGGCTTCGTCGTAGACCCAGCCGCAGATCAAGCACATCCAGGTCTGGAAAGGCGCCGTCGAATCAGTACTCACAGTATTGTTCCTTCTATCTAGTAAAATGCGGAATCAGGTATCTTAATCTACCCGTCGTGCAAAACCAACCGTTACCCCTCATCCTGACGTTCGGGCTCTGCGATCCAGTCGGCGCGCTCGGCGTGCAAGCCGACGTGGCCGCCTTCGCGGCCCTGGGCTGCCACGCCCTGACGGCGGTGGCCGGCCTGCTGGTGTCGGACAGCGCGCGGGTGGAAAACCTGCACGAAGTCGACAGCGACTGGATGGCCGACCAGGCCCGCACCCTGCTCGAAGACATGCCGGTGGCCGCCTTCAAGGTCGGCGCCGTGCCCAGCGCCCTGCACCTGGCGGCGATCGCCGAAATCGTCTCGGACTATCCGGACGCGCCCCTGATCCTCGATCCCTTCCTCACCTCCCTGCCCGACGCCGGCATGGCCGACGAGGAGATGATGTCGGCCCTGATCTCGATCCTGTCGCCCCAGGCCACCTGCCTGATCCTGTCGCAGTCGGAACTGGGCCGCATGGCCGAGACCTGGCGCGAAGGCGGCGAGGGTTCGCTGGAACAGGACGTGGCCGAACTGACATCGTCCGGCCTGCAGTACGTGCTGGTGACCGGCACCCGCGACGAGGGCGGCGCCTGCTCCAACACCCTGTTCGACCGCGACGGCGAAGTCGCGCGCGTCGACTGGCAGCACCTGCCGGGGCCTTTCGTCGGGGCCGGCAACACCTATTCGGCGGCCTTCACCGCGCTGATGGCGCGCGGCTTCGACGCGCCCACGGCCCTGAACGTCGCCCAGGAATACACCACCGGGGCGCTCGAACACGCGCAGCGCTTCGGCATGGGCAAGTTCATCCCCAGCAAATTCTACCGGCCGTAAGCCTGCGCTTCGGCTTCACCTTGATCGCAACCATGACCACAGAACACGCCAGTTCCAAGAACGACATCCTGTTTGCCCGCGCCCAGCAATCCACGCCCGGCGGCGTCAATTCTCCGGTGCGCGCCTTCCGCTCGGTGGGCGGCACGCCGCGCTTCATCACCCGCGCCGAAGGCCCGTACTTCTGGGACGCGGACGGCAAGCGCTACATCGACTACATCGGCTCCTGGGGCCCGGCCATCGTCGGCCACGCCCACCCGCAGGTGGTGAAGGCGGTGCAGGATGCGGCGGCCAATGGCCTGTCCTTCGGCGCCCCGACCGAGGGCGAGATCGAGATCGCCGAGGAGCTGTGCCGCCTGGTGCCTTCGCTGGAGCAGGTGCGCCTGGTCTCGTCGGGCACCGAGGCGACCATGAGCGCCCTGCGCCTGGCGCGCGGCGCCACCGGCCGCGACAAGATCGTCAAGTTCGAAGGCTGCTACCACGGCCACGCCGACTCGCTGCTGGTGAAGGCCGGCAGCGGCCTGCTCACCTTCGGCAACCCGACCTCGGCCGGCGTGCCGGAAGACTTCGTCAAGCACACCCTGGTCCTGGACTACAACAACGTCCCGCAGCTGGAAGACGCCTTCGCCTCGATGGGCGACACCATCGCCTGCGTGATCGTGGAGCCGGTGGCCGGCAACATGAACCTGATCCGCGCCACGCCGGAATTCCTGACCCGCATGCGCGAGCTGTGCACCGAACATGGCGCGGTGCTGATCTTCGACGAAGTGATGTGCGGCTTCCGCGTGGGCCTGGGCGGCGCCCAGGAGATGTACGGCATCAGCCCGGACCTGACCGCGCTGGGCAAGGTGATCGGCGGCGGCATGCCGGTCGCGGCCTTCGGCGGCCGTTCGGAACTGATGCAGAAGATGGCGCCGATCGGTCCCGTGTACCAGGCCGGCACCCTGTCGGGCAACCCGGTCGCGGTGGCGGCCGGCATGACTACCCTGAAGCTGGTGCAGGAGCCGGGCTTCTACGACCGCTTGAGCGCGCAGACCGCCAAGCTGGTGGAAGGCCTGGCCGAAGCGGCCAAGGAAGCAGGCGTGACCTTCTGCGCCGACTCGGTGGGCGGCATGTTCGGCATGTATTTCTCGGCCACCGTGCCGTCGACCTATGCGCAGATGATGGCGGGCGACAAGGAGCGCTTCAACCGCTTCTTCCACGGCATGCTGGACGAAGGCGTGTACTTCGCGCCGGCCATGTTCGAAGCGGGCTTCGTGTCGGCGCAGCATGATGACGGCGTGATCGCCGAGACGGTGGAAGCGGCGCGCCGGGTGTTCAAGCGCATCGCGTAATCGCATCCACAAAATAAAA
>NZ_JAGKSG010000069.1:0-16593 GCF_018119385.1 Massilia sp. AB1
GTTTTTTTTTTTTTTTTTTGGCTCCGCGGCGTGCGGGGGGCCCGGGGGGGGGGGGCCACCCCAGTTCGCACGCACACCACAAACCCCTTGCACTCAGGCTACCGCGCGCTCCGCCCACACACCCGGCGATACACTCACCTGCGGCCCGATCTTGCGTAGTTGACAACCAGAACGAAGCAGTCCGGGCCTGCGCACCAGCCCCAATCATTCCAGGAACAGGAGAACAATCATGCAGAAGAAACAGGTCCTCAAAAGCCTGCTGGCGGTATCGGCAGTGGCAGCCATGCTCGGTTCCTTCGGCGTGCAGGCGCAGAACAGCGCCCAGAGCGCCCAGCAGATGAGCCAGCACGGCTCGCAAGGCAATCCGAACCTGACCGGCAAGGCGGCCAATGACGGCACCGTCGGGAACACCAACAGCCAGGGTATGGAAGACCGCAGCGGCCAGGTCGGCAGCTCGAGCACCGCCACCACCCAGTCGGGCGCCACCGCTCCCGCCACCGCTGCCGCCGCAGCCGGCGCCAAGGCGGACGCAGCGGCCAAGCTGACCAAGGCCGACAAGAAGGCCCTGACCGACATGGCCCTGTCCAACATGGCTGAGATCGAAACCGCGAAGCTGGCGCTGAGCAAGAGCCAGAACCAGGAAGTGAAGGCCTTCGCCCAGCAGATGATCGACGACCACACCAAGGCCCAGACGGAAGTCCAGAGCCTGGCCCAGACCAAGGGCGTGACCCTGCCGACCGAACTCGACGCCAAGCACAAGGCCAAGGCGGCCATGCTCGAAAAACTCAGCGGAGACGCCTTCGACCGCGCCTACACCAAGCAGTCGGGCCGGGCCGACCACAAGGCCACCCACGCCAAGCTGAAGAAGAGCATGAGCGCGGTCAAGGATCCGGACGTCAAGGCGCTGGCCACCAAGATGACCCCGGTCGTCGAGCAGCACCTGAAATCGGCCGAGGAAATGATCTCGACGCAGGGCCGCACCGCTACCGGCCATTCCGGCGCCACCGGCAAGACCGACAGCGGCAACAAGTAATTCCTGCGCCGCGCGCCTTTCGGTGCGCGGCGTTTTCCTTGCTCAGCGTGCCGCCGGCGCGCTTCCCTTCCATTTCCCTTCGATCCGCTCGATCGCGATCTCGATGCCGACGATGGCCTTGAGCATGCCGTCGATGAAAGCGCGCGGCGCATCATCGACGCTCCACGGCTGCGGCAGCACGCTTTCCTGGCGGTCGGTCTGGCGTGCGACCTGGGCCAGCAGCCAGGCCGGGTCCTCGATGGCGCGCAGGCGCCCGTGCACGTGCACCACGTGGTAGTTCCAGGTCGGCACCACGCGGCCCTGCGTTTCCACCTTTTCGACCGGGTCCGGCGTGATGTAGCCGGCAGGGCCGCGGAAGGCGACCAGCACCTGCTGGCCGTCGCGGCGCCACACCGGATTGGCGCGCGCCACGTGGGCCCGCAGGACGCCATGCGGGCCGTGCGCGTCGTCGGCGACGAACTCGAAGGGCAGGTGGTCGGCATCCGGCAAGCCCTCGTCCAGGGTGACCAGCATGCCGAGCGAATGGGTGGCCATCAGCTCGTGCATGGCCTCGATGCGGTCCTGCCGGTGGCGGGCGGCGATGTACATCAGCGCGCCTCCACGACCACCTCGCATTTCAGCGAGTTGGCCACATAGCACTGCGCGTGCGCGAGATGGTGGATGTGCGCGATTTCTTCCTCATCGGGCTGCGGCCCGGCGAAGCCGATGCGCGGGCGCAGGGCAATGCGCACCAGCGCGGCGCGTCCGTCCGCGTCCTTGTCCAGCAGGCCGGTCGCCTGGTCTTCGTAGCTGTCGACCACGTGGCCGCGCCTGGCCGCGATCGACAGGAAGAACAGCATGTGGCAGCTCGAGGCCGCCGCGACGACGGCTTCCTCCGGATCGACGGCGGCCGGGTCCGACATCGGCAGCGGCACCGACAGCGGCGAGGACGAGGCCGGCACCGTCAGGCCGCCATCGAAGGACCAGGCGTGGGCGCGGCTGTAGCGCTGGTCGAGAAAGGGCTGGCCGGCGCGCTGCCAGGCCACCCGGGCGCTGAATTCCATCGACTTCATCGAACCTCCTGTGTGAAAACAAGCCTATGGTAGGACCTCCACTTGGCTTGCTCAAAGTGCCAATTCCAGCGAAGATGGGCGTACCAATCTTCTGCGCATAGCATGCATATCCACGACCTCATCGCCAGCGCGCCGCTCGACCGTGGCGGCGCGGTTCCGCTGTTTCGCCAGCTGTACAGCCGGCTCAAGGACGCCATCCTGCGCGGCGCCCTGGCGCCGGGCGCCCGCCTGCCGGCCACGCGCGACCTGTGCCGCCTCTTGGGCGTGTCGCGCCAGACCGTGCTGGCCGCCTACGAGCAGCTGACTGCCGAGGGCTACCTGCGCGGAGGCGTGGGGCAGGGGACGTTCGTGGACGCAGCATTGCCGCTCGCGCGCCAGGAGAAGCCGGCGCCGGGCCTGCTGCGGCCGCTGCCCGAACGCGGCGCCGCGATCGCGGCGGCGATGGCGCGGGTGCGCAGCCACGACGGCCCGGTGCGCGCCTTCCGCCCCAGCATGCCGGGGCTGGACCTGTTTCCCTTCGACGTCTGGCGCAAGCTCGAGATGCGCCAGCTGCGCCGCCCCGGCCCGCACCTGGGCTACAGCGAGCCCTCCGGCCACGCTCCCTTGCGCGAGCTGCTGTGCGCCTACCTGCGCGCGTCGCGCGGCGTCGAGTGCACGCCTGGCCAGGTCGTGATCACCTCCGGCTCGCAGCAAGCCCTGTTCCTGCTGGCGCAGCTGCTGCTGGCGCCGGGCGACGGCGTGTGGGTGGAGTCGCCCGGCTACCAGGGCGCGTACGCGCCGCTGGCGGTGGCCGGCGCGCGCCTGTGCACGGTGCCGGTGACTGCGGAAGGCATGGACGTGGCCTACGCGGCGCAGCATTATCCGGACGCGCGCATGGTGTTCGCGACGCCTTCGCACCAGCTGCCCCTCGGCACGACCATGAGCCTGGCGCGCCGCCTCGACCTGCTGCGCTGGGCCACGGATAACAAGGCCTGGATCATCGAGGACGACTACGACAGCGAATACCGCTACACCGGGCCGCCGCTGGCATCGCTCCAGGGCCTGGACCGCGCCGGCTGCGTGGTTTATGTAGGCACCTTCTCGAAGGTGCTGTTCCCCGGCCTGCGCCTCGGCTACGTGGTTGCGCCACCGGCGCTGGCGGAACCGCTGGCGCGCGCCAAGGCGGTGGTGGACCGCCACAGCGCCATCGTGCCGCAGGCGGTGCTGGCCGACTTCATCGCCGAAGGCCATTTCGCGCGCCATATCCGGCGCACGCGCGACGCCTATGGCGAGCGCCGCGAAACCCTGCTCGACGCGCTCGAAGACCGCCTTGGCGACAGGCTGCGCTGCGGGCCGTCCGACGCGGGCCTCGACGTCTGCGCGCACTTCAAGCCCGGCCGCGACGGCCGGCTGCCCGACGAAGCGCGGGTCGCGCAGGCGGCGCTGGCCGCGGGCATCGAACTGCGGCCACTGGATTACTACGCCAACGGCGCCGCAGGGCCGGAATGCGCGGTGACGCCCGGCCTGGTGCTGGGATTTTCCGCGGTCGGGCCGGCCGACATCCGGCGTGGTGTCGATGAGCTGGCGCAAGTGTTCCGGGCCGAGGAAGCGGCCAGCTCCAGGGCCGCCTGATTTATACTTCCGCGATGACCACGATCCGCTGCTCCTGGGCCAATCCGGCCAATCCGCGCTACCTCGCCTACCACGACCACGAGTGGGGTGTGCCCTGCCACGACGAGACCACGCTGTTCGAGATGCTCAACCTCGAAGGCGCGCAGGCCGGCCTGTCGTGGGAGACCATCCTGAATAAGCGCGACAGCTACCGCGCGGCCTTCGACGGCTGGGACGCGGGCAAGATCGCGGCCTACGGCGAGGACAAGGTGGCCGAGCTGCTGGCCAACCCCGGCATCGTGCGCAACCGCCTCAAGGTGGCGGCGGCGATCAGCAATGCCAGGGCCTACCTGGCGATGCGCGAGCAGGGCCACACGCTCGACAGCTACCTGTGGGGCTTCGTCGGCGGCCAGCCGATCGTCAACGACTTCGCCGACGGCCAGCGTCCCGCACGCACCGAACTATCGGACCGCATTTCGAAAGACCTGGGCAAGCGCGGCTTCAAGTTCGTCGGCTCGACCATCATCTACGCCTACATGCAGGGCATCGGCATGGTGGACGACCACGACCCGCGCTGCTTCTGCAGGACCAATCGGAACAAGCGCTGATGCACGACCACTGGCGCGGCCGCGAGCGCTATACCGTTTTCGACTCCGACTATGGCGACGGCGCCGCCGTGCGCGCGCTGTTCGATGCATGGCGCGCCGATCCCCAGCGCCCGGCCAGGCTGCACGTGGTGGCGCTCGCCGATGGACTGATGCCGGGCTTTCATCGCATACCGCAGGACGAAGCGGGCCTGAGCCTGGACTTGCTGGCGGCGCCGCTGGATGCGGCCCTGGCCCAGCTGTCGGCGAGCCTGGACGCCATCCGCCTGCACCGCGTCAGCGCGCCCGGCGCCGCCTTCGCACGTCCGCTCGCGCGTCTCACCGCGCTCGGCGCGCGCCTCATGGCGTCCGGCCTGGACGAGGAACAGCGCGGCGCGCTCCAGCAGCAGGGCTTCGTGTTCGACGGCGACCAGGCCGTGTTCGCGAGCCGCAAGCCGCGCCTGCCGCTCACGCCCACGCCCGAGCGCCGCGCGCTGGTGATCGGCGCCGGGCTGGCGGGGTCGAGCGCCGCCTGGCGCCTGTGCGCGCGCGGCTGGCAAGTGACGCTGCTGGAGCGCCATCCGCGCCCGGCGATGGAAGCCTCGGGCAACCTGGCCGGCATCTTCATGCCGCTGCTCTCGCGCGACGACAACATCCCCACGCGCCTGACCCGCGCCGCCTACCTGTACGCGCTGCGCCAGTGGGAACAGCTGGGCGGCGTCGGCCGCGCGATCGAAGGCCAGGCTTGCGGCGTGCTGCAGCTGGCGCGCGATCCCGCGCACGCGGCCGTGTCGCGCGCGCTCGCTGCCGAGAACACGCTGCCGCCGGGATTCGCGCGCTGGCTGGAACCCGGACCGGCCGAAGCCCTGCTCGGACTGCCCGCGCCGGATGGCGGCTGGCTGTTCCCGCAGGGCGGGTGGGCAAGGCCGGGCAGCGTCTGCGAGACCATGCTGGCCGCCTGCGGCGCGGGTTTGCAGCAGCGTTTCGGCGTGGGCGGCGTCAGCCTGGAACGCGCCGGCGAGGAATGGATCGCGCGCAGGAAGGACGGTGCGGAGCTGGGCCGGGCGCCCACGGTGGTGCTGGCCAACGGCGCCGGCGCGCTCCAGCTGCCGCAGGCGGCCGCGCTGCCGATCTCCCTGCTGCGCGGGCAGGTGAGCCACCTCGACGCCGGCCAGGCGCCGGCGCTGCCGCTGGTGCTGTGCCGCGAGGCCTACCTGACGCCCGCCGCGAACGGCATCGTCTGCGCGGGCGCGACCTACGATCTCGACAGCGACCCGCAGCTGCGCGCAGCCAGCCACGAAGAGAACCTGGCGCGCATGCGCGCCCTGGTGTCCGACCCGCAGGCGGCGCTGGATGCGCCGCTCCTGGGCCGCGTCGGCTTCCGCTGCGTGGCGCCGGACCGCCTGCCGCTGGTCGGCCGGCTGCCGGATTTCGCCTCCGCCGGCAGCACCGAGCGCCTGCGCGACGTGCCGCGCCACCCCGGCCTGCATGCGCTGCTGGGCTATGCCTCGCGCGGCCTGATCTGGGCGCCGCTGGCGGCCGAATTGCTCGCCGCCCAGCTGGAAGGCGAGCCGCTGCCGCTCGAGATGAACCTGGTCGACGCGCTCGATCCGGCGCGCTTCGTGCTGCGCGCCCGCCGCAGCAGCCGTGTACCCCTTATCGACTGATCAATATTCTGTTGCTTTGTCGCAATAGAAAACTCCGTCTAGGAAATTGTCAACTTTACGCAGGTATAATTTACTGCTGGTAACTTTTCTCGGGCTGCAGGGATGGAAGAAACACAACATTCAAACGAGCTGTTCATGTTTCTCGCGTCCACCGCGCACGACATGAAGAATTCGATCAGTGTCCTGTCCGGCACGCTCGAACGCCTGCTCGACGCGGCCTCGCCCGATACCGAAAAGGCCTACCCGCAAATGGCGCAGATGCTGTACCAGACGCGCCGCCTGAACGACAACCTGATGCAGCTGCTGGCCTTGTACAAGCGGGTCGGCAAGCCGGAATATCCCTTCGACGTGCAGCCGCTCGAGGTCGGCCAGCTGGTCGAGCAGGTGGTGGCGCTGGAGCGCGTGCTGCTGGAATCGCGCGGCATCGCGCTCGAACTCGACGTCGATCCCGAGCTGATCTGGCACTTCGACGAGGACCTGATCGTCGGCGTGGTCTCGCACGCCATCAACAACGCCGTGCACTACACGCGCGACCGCATCCGCCTGGCGCTGCGCGAGGTCGACGGCATGCTCGAGATCCGCGTCGAGGACAATGGCGCCGGTTTCCCCAAGGCGCTGCTGGACGCCGGCGGCGCGCCCGCCAGCGATGCCAGCGGCGTGAACTTCCTGACCAACAGCGCCGGCCTGGGCCTGTACTTCTCCGGCGAGGTGGCGAAGATGCACCGCCACCGCGAGCGCCACGGCCGCGTCGCCCTCGAGAACGGCGGCCGGCTTGGCGGCGGCTGCTTCATCCTGACCCTGCCATGAGCGCCATTCTCACTTCCTCCGCGGCGGCCCCCGTCATGGACCAGGTCGACTGGGCCGCCAAGAACTACCTCGTGGTCGACGACTTCGTCGGCGTGCGCCAGCTGCTGCGCGAGAGCCTGCGCAGCCTGGGCGCCCGGAACATCGACCAGGCTTCCAGCGGCGGCGAGGCCATGGGCCTGCTGAACAAGCTGCGCTACGACGTGGTGCTGTGCGACTACAACCTGGGCGAGGGCAAGAACGGCCAGCAGGTGCTGGAGGAAGTCCGCATCCGCAACCTGCTGCTGCCCTCGAGCGTGTTCCTGATGGTCTCGGCCGAGAAGAGCGTCGAGTCGGTGATGGGCGCGGCCGAGCACCAGCCGGACGCCTACCTGGTCAAGCCGATCACCGAAGGCGTGCTGCTCACGCGCCTGAACCGCGTGTGGCGCAAGAAGCAGGTGTTCCGCCTGATCGACCAGGCCTATGCCGAGAAGGACTATTTGCGCGCCGCGCGCCTGTGCGACGAGCAGATCGCCGCCAGCCGCGTGCACGAGATCGAACTGCTGCGCATGAAGGCGCGCCTGATGGAAAAGAGCGGCGAGCCGGGCAAGGCGCGCGAAGCCTACGAGCGCGTGCTGGCCCAGCGCGAGTACCAGTGGGCGCGCGCCGGCCTGGCCAAGATCCGCCTGGCGGACGGCGAATTCGAGCAGGCGCGCCAGATGTTCCAGACCGTGATCGCCGAGAACCGCTACTACATCGACGCCTACGACCAGCTGGCCGCCTGCTACAAGGGCCTGGGCATGCACGAGGAAGCGGCCGCGATCCTGGAACGCGCGGCCAAGCTGTCGCCGAATTCGGTGCCGCGCCAGCGCAAGCTGGGCCAGGCCTGCCTGCGCCTGGGGAACGTGCCGCTGGCCGAGAAGGCCTTCCGCAAGTGCATCGCGATCGGGGAGTACTCGATCCTCAAGACCCCGGACGCCTACCTGGGCCTGGCCCGCGTCTGCGGCCTGAAGAACGACCCGAAAGAGGCGCTGCAGCTGCTGCTCGCGGCCCAGCGCGAGTTCGGCGCCGACCAGGAAGACCTGCAGCTGCGCGCCAAGATCACCGAGGGCCTGGTCTACCACGAGAGCGGCGACTACCGCCGCGCGCGCAAGGCCGGCGACGAGCTGGAAGAGCTGTTGCAGAACAATCCGGCCCGGCCCGACACCGCCACCTGCCTGGAGATGGCGACCCTGCTGTTCGCGGTCGGCGTCAAGGACGCGCCGGTCGAGCTGCTGTGCTACGTGGTGCGCAACAACCACGACAACACCACGCTGCTGGACGAAGTGCAGCAGATCTTTGAAAAAGCGCGCATGGGCGAGGAGGGCGAGGCCCTGGTGCGCGGTGCGCGCAAGGAAGCGGTCGACCTGATGAACCAGGGCGTGCTGCTGTGGAAGACCGGCAAGCTGCCGGAAGCGGTGGAATGGATGCGCAATGCGCGCAAGGCGCTGCCGAACAATGTACGCATCCTGTTCAACGCGGTGCAGATCCTGATCTCGCACATGCAGCAGCGCGGCTACGATCCCGACCTCGACGCCGAGGCGCACGACATCCTGGAGCGGGTCGACTACCTGCAGCCGGGACAGCAGCGCTTCGCGCAGCTGATGGAGCAGCTCACGCAGCTGCTGCCCAAGCCGGCGGAACCCGAGGCGCCCGCTGCGCAAGACAGCGCCGCGGCGCCGGCTGCGGAAGAAAGCGCAAGCGAAGCGCCGGCCTAGCGGCAGGACTCGCGCACCCGGCCCGCGTGCACGCCGGCGCCGCGGGCTTCCACACCCGCCCCGTGCCGGCGCAGCAGCTGCGCGCACAAGACCTCGATATCGTGGCTGCCGTCGCCGCGCCGTGCCGCATGCGCCGCGTCGCGCAGCGCGCAATCCGCCACGTGCTCCCCGAGCGCGCGGTAGCTCTCGAACTGGGCGTCGTCGAACCACTGGTCCGCCGTGCTCTGGTGCGGATAGTCCGGATGCAGGCGCCGGTAGTTGAGCAGGTCGGCGTTCTCGTTGCCGACGATGGCGGGCTTGATGTACAGGAGCACGCCATCCACCCCGCCGCAGTCGGCCTGGCCGTAGCGGATCACGCCCGCCGCGCAGCTGGCGCCGCACAAGCCGCTGTCCTTCCTCAGGTCGAGGCGCGAGACGTCGAGGTCGATGCGCACGTGCAGGTCGGTGGCGCAGCGGCGGATCGTGTTGCCCAGGTCCTCGAAGGCCAGCTCGCGGTCGCTCGCCACGTCGACCGCCACCACCAGGCGGCAGCGGCGCCGCACCAGTTCGTAGATGCCGAGGTTGTCGAAGTGGCCGCCGTCGGACAGGTGGACGTAGCGGGCGTTGGTGTTGGTCATCCCGAACAGCTCGGCCAGGAGGCTGAACAGGCCGATCGGCGGCGAAGAGCTGGTCCAGGTGGAGCGGCGCGGGTTCGGGCACCAGCGCCCGAGCCGCACATTGAACATCGTCATCAGGAAGTTCAGCGGCGGCGAGGAATGCGCACCCATGTTGGGACTGGCCGCGGCGCCCGACAGCGCCACCGCCATCCCGAGCCGCACGCCGGCGTCGTCGTCCGTGCCCACGCCGGAACGCGAGGCGTACTGGCTGGTGGGACGGTAGCAGCCGCGCGCGGCTTCGCCATGTTGCGCCTGGGCGCCGTCCGGCAGCGGCGGCAGTTCGAAGCCGCACCAGCGCGGCGTGAATGCGAACGAGGCCGCGCGCCGGGTGCGCCAGGCCAGTTCCTCGCCGCTCACCAGGCTGAGCGAGGTGTTGATGATGGGGTAGGGCCGCTGGGTCCTCAGCTCCGCCAGCAGCAGGTCGTCGCCGGGATCGAAGCCGGTGAAGGGATGCGGGCGGCGCGCGCGGTTGCTGGCGCCGAAGTAGGCGCGCACCACGCGGTTGCGGTACAACATGTAGAGCGAGAACTTGTTGATGTCGACCCGCCAGCCGAGCAGCAGGGCGGCGCCGAGGAAGGCGGCGAAGGCCAGGGCCAGGGTGTCGCCGCCGGTCGCCAGGGTGGCGCGCGCGTGGGCGGCGTATACGCACGCCAGTTGGGCATGCGGGCAATCCACGCTGGGGTAGGCCACCACGGCCTGCACCAGGGCGCTCAGCAGGGCGAAGATCCCGACCGTGAACACATAGGGCGCCAGGCGCGCCGCCAGCTCCAGGCGCGAGGGTCCCAGGGCGCGCATGCCGGTACTGGTTCCAGTCCATGAGCCGCTGCCGGCCTTCAGGCCGAAGGCCGTCATCGCCAGCCAGCCGAGCAGGGTGCCGAAGTTGGACCAGGGCTCGTAGGTCAGCCAGGCCCAGTGCAGCAGCGGGGCGAAGAAGAAGCTGACGCCGAAGGCCGCCAGCCAGGTGAGCGCGAAGATCGTGGTCCAGGCGCCCTGGCGGCTCCACCATTCGCGGCTGGCGTCGCTGTACAGGCGGCCGATCAGGCCGATCATCAGGGTCGTGGTGCCCGCGAACAGGGCCATCATCAGCGGCATGCCGAAGCTGGTCAGGGCGATGGCGTTGTTCAGTACCGGATGGGTGGCCGGTTCGGGCAGCAGGGCGAGGCCGCCGAGCAGCAGCAGGGTGCCGAGGGTGAGGGCGCCCATCGCGCACAGGAAGTGCGACAGGCCTTCGCCCAGCTCGGCGCGGGTGAGGTCGCGCAGCGGCCGCTCGCTGCCCAGGCCCGCGTCCAGCGCCAGCCCGGCCGCCGCCAGCGGCAGCAGGGTCGCCAGGCCCCACAGCGCCTGCACCAGCGGCTCCAGCGCGGCGCCGGAGAACAGCGGCACCCCGGGCGCGAAGCTGCGCCCCGCCTCCAGCAGCAGCAGCGCCACCACGCAGGCGCCCGCCGCGCACAGCGTGTAGCCGGCGCGCCGGTAGGCGCTGGCGCGGTCGTGCGCCAGGTACCAGCCGCAGGCCCAGACGATGAAGTAGACCAGGCCCGGCGCCAGCAGCCATCCCCAGCGCTCGCGCAGGGCCGCGGGCAGCATGCCGTGCCAGGCGTGCAGCTCGCCGCCGTGCGGCCACAGGCCCACGCTGCCGAGGAAGCCGGCCAGCAGCAGCGGCAGGTTGATGCACCACAGGACCGCGCCCTGCGACAGGGGGAAGCGGCGCAGCCCGCGCGAGCTTTCGGGCTTGCTGGAGATCGACAGCGCGATGCAGAACACCGCGCCCAGGAACAGCAGCACCGCGAGGATCCAGGCGACATCGGCCAGGTGCGCCCACGGCCCTTCCGGCGCGACCACGCGGTGCACCGCCCAGACGCAGGCGCGCGGCAGCAGCAGCAGGGCGCACAGCCAGGCCACCAGCATGGCCAGGTTGAGGCCCGTATTGCGCACATAGGTGCCGATCAGGGTCCAGGTGTCGGCGCTGAACATGCCGCCGCGCGGCGACAGGTAATTGCTGTACTGGCGCAGGAAGCGCACCGCCGGCGCCTCGGCGCTGCCGGCGCTGGGGGCCAGCATGGCCTCGACCGCGGCCATGTCGCCCGCATGCGCATGGATGCAGCGCGACAGCCAGCCGCCGATGAAGCCGCCCCCCGAAACCGTGGACAGGTAGTCGACCCGGCGCAGCAGCTGGCGGGCGGCCAGGGCCTGCAGCACCCCCAGGCCGAAAGTGGCGCTGCGCACCCCGCCGCCGGACAGGGCCAGCCCCACCAGCTGGCTCCCGTGGGCGCGGCCCAGCAGCTGGCTGGTATCGGGCGGGCAGGGAGAAGACGAGGCTTGCCGGGCGCCCGGACGGAGCAGATCGAGTTCGTCTTCGAAAACCTGGCCGAACACGGCGCCGGCGCAGCCGTCGAGGCAGCGCAGGGTGGCGGCGTCGAGTCCGTCCCCGGGCAGCAGGCCGTGGCGCCGGCGCAGGCGCGCGATGGCGTCGCCCAGCTCGGCCAGCGACGCCGCCTCGGCGGGAGGACGGCAGCCGGCCGCGTCGAGCTTGCGGCGCAAGTCGGCCACCTGGGCCGGTGTGAGGCTGGAAAAATCAGCGGGTTTCATGCGCGCTCCGGCAAGATCCTGCTGAAAAGCCGGGCTGCGATGGAGGAGGCGCGGCGGGGCGCGGCCGGGCGCAGCAGGGCGGACCGGTCCGCCCGGATAGTTCAGCACGGCTGGCGCGCGGGCGCCACCGTTCAGGTCAAGCGAGGGATCGGGCGCGCATGCGCCGGCTCAAGGCTTGTCGGCCTTATTGCGTGCAGAGCGTGCGCCCCGGCCCGGTGCGGAATCGCCGTTGGGCGCGCCATCGGCGCCTGCGCCGCTTCCATTGCCGGATTGCGGCGCGCCGCCCGAGACGTCGAGCGGCGAGCCGCCTTCCTTGCCGGCGCCGCCATCGGCGGGCATGGCGCTCGCCACGGCTTGGCGGAATTGGTCTTGGAGCAAGTTCCACCACGCGACCGCTGCCGGCATGGCCGCGCCCGGGGGCTGTTCTTGCTGGGGCGCTTGCGCTTGTTGCTGCGGTGGCGGTGCGGAAGGGGCGGGGGCAGCCTGCGCCGCCTGGCTGAAGAACTGGGCGAAAGGCGCCATCGTGTCGCCATTGCCGGCCTTGCCCATGGCCTGGGCCATGCTTTCGCTCATCGACTTCAGGGTGGCGAGGGTGCCGCGCTGTACCTCCAGCGCCTGGATCGTGCCGCGAAGCATGCCGATATTCAGGTTCAGCCAGGATTCGACCGCCCTCAGGTCGGCGATCTTCTTGTCCAGCTCATCGGTCGACAGGGTGCTGCCCGACATGCCCGGCACGGTCACGCCGGGGATGTTCATGCTGCCCCAGAGATTCTTGACGAATTCCAGCGTATCGGTCATTCCGGCCACGTTGGGCATGGGAGGCTTGAGCATGGTGGTCTCCGTAGGTTGGTCTGCCTAGCGTAGCAGATAACTAACAGTCCGGCCACGGCCGGCGTCTCGTCCCACCGTGCACGCCAGCGGAAGCGGGGGCGCCTCCGGCACGCTACACTAGCGGCATGAGTTCTTCGTTCTTCCGCCAACGGCGCCGGGCCCTGGTGCTCGGCACCCTGGTCGTGCTGCTGCACTGGATGGCCTTGCGCCTGCTGGAAGTGCACCTGGACCCGTCGCGCCAGTTCGCCGCCGGCAGCGGCGGCCCGACTTCCATGCTGGCCCAGCTGCTGCCTTCGGCGCCGTCCGCCGCGCCGCCCGCACCCGCGCCGCCGCCCGTTCCGAAACTGGCCCCGCCGCCCTTGCCGGAGATCCCTCCGCTGCCGGCCGAACTCGGCATGCCCGCGCCGCAAGCGGGCGACACCCCGGACACGCCGCCGGCGCCCGCCGAGGCGGCTCCCGCACGAGAGACCGCTCCGGCGCCGGCCGCAGCGCCGCCAGCAGGCACACCGGCGCCGGCGCCAGGCCCCGAGCCGCGGCGCTACGCGGTCGACATGCCGCCGTCCAGCGATATCCGGCTCGACGTCGCGCGCGTGGATGCCGACGGCACCCGCTGGTCGGGCGAAGCCGTGCTGTCGTGGCAGCTCGGCCAGGAGGCCTACCGCATCAATATCGAAGCCGGGATCCGCGTGGTGTTCGCGCGCGTGAACCTGGTGGTGCTCACCAGCGAGGGCAGGCTGGGCGCGGCCGGCTTCATGCCGGTCAGGATGACGGAAAAGCGGCGCGGGCGCTCCCTCACTGCCACCCACTTCGACTGGGAAGGGAACAAGATCAGCTTTTCGGCGTCCCAGGCGACCTATCCGCTGGCGCCGGGCGCCCAGGACAAGGCCAGCATTCCGCTGCAGCTGGCGGCGATCGCGCGCGGCGACCCCAAACAGCTCGATGGCGACATCGATATCCTGGTGGGGGAGGACCGCGACGCCAGCGTGTTCCGCTTCCAGGTGGCGGGGCAGGAAGAGATCGACACCAGGCTGGGCCGCCTGCAGACCTGGCGCCTGACCCGTCCCCCCAAACCGGGCTCGTACAAGTCGCGCCTGGATATCTGGCTGGCGCCGGCCCACGGCTGGCTGCCCGTACAAATTCGCAATACTGAAGCGAGCGGTGCGGTGACGACGCAAACCGTGAATAATATCGTTTCGCACCGACCAGGAACCTGATATGCACATGCACACGATTCGACGCGCCACCGCCATGCTGTTGCTGGCGTCCAGCCTCGGCGCCGGCGCCCAGGATGCGGCGCCTTCCCATCCGGCGCTCAAGCGTCCGTTCGAGCTGCCGCCCTCGGCCGACCTGAGCTACGACCTGAGCGCGCGCCAGCGCGGCTTCTCGCTCAAGGGCGATGCCTTGATCACCTGGCGCGCGGGCGGCGGCAAATACAGCGTGAAGGCCGAGTCGCGCGTGCCGGTGCTGGGCACCATCACCGAGGACCGCAGCGAAGGCACGGTCGACGCCTTCGGGCTGGCGCCGGGCGAGTTCTGGGAAAAGCGCCTGCGCAAGGACCCGACCACCACCACCTTCGAGCGCGACAGCAAGACCTTGCGCTTCTCGGAAAGCCAGAAGACCTATGCGCTCAAGGGCGGCGAGCAGGACCGCGTGTCGGTCACCTGGCAGCTGGCCGCCGTGGCGCGCGCCGCCGGCGACAAGTTCAAGCCCGGTACCTCCTGGCCCTTCTTCGTGGCCGGCCGCCGCGATGCCGAGACCTGGACCTTCAAGGTGGTCAGGCGCGAGAAGCTGCGCACCGGCCTGGGCGAACTGGAGACGGTCATGCTGACGCGCGAGCCGCTCGACGACGGCCGCGACCAGACCCTGTCGGTCTGGCTGGCGCCGGCGCGCGACTGGTATCCGGTCAAGCTGCGCTTCACCGAAGGCGAGAAGGAAAACATCGAGCAGACCATCCGCGCCATCGACAAGCGCTGACGCTATTTCAACGCTCCGTCCGCGCGCATGGTGCTGGCCAGGTAGCGCGCCACGGCCTGTTCCGGAGCCGCCGGCGCCGGTCCGCCCAGGTAGCGGTGCAGCATGGCCAGCAGCAGGTGCAGCTGGGCCTTGCGCGCCACCGGGTTGCGCGCGTGGTGGCCTTCGTCCGGATCGACCAGCAGGCTGACCGGCTTGCCCAGGCCCTGCAGGCGCGCCACGTAATCCACCACCGCTTCGATCTCGATCAGTTCGTCCTTGCCGCCGGCGATCAGCGCCAGCGGCGCGCCCAGCTTGCCGGCATGGGTCAATGGGGCGTCGCGCCGGATCGGCGCCATCTGCGCCGCATTGGCCGGATCGATGCCGAGCTCGCGCAGCTTGGGCGCGAAGGGCGTCTCGCCCGGCTTCGCGGGCGCGGCGGCCGTCAGCTGCAGGGTGCGGGCGAAATCCGGCGTCGCCTGGCCCGCCATCCCGAAGCGGAACATGCTGGGGGTGTGGGTCAGCGCCAGCAGGGTCGCATAGCCGCCGAAAGACGCACCCATGATGCCCTGGCGCCTGGGGTCGCCGACGCCCTGGGCCAGCAGCCATTGCACGCCTTCGATGATGTCGGCCTGGGCGCGGCCGTTGCCGAAGCTCGCGCCCGGCGCCAGCATGTACTTTTCCCCATAGCCGGTCGAGGCGCGGAAGTTCGGCTGGAACACCGCGTAGCCGCGGTTGGCGAGCAGCTGCGCCAGAGCGCTGTAGTCGGCGCCGACATGGTTCCACGGCCCGCCATGGACAACGGTCAGCATCGGCAGCGAGCGGGCGGGCAATCCGGCGGGCAGGCTCAGGTAGCCGTGCACCAGGGCGCCGTCCGAGGCGCGGTATTGAATGGCGATCTTGTCCACCAGCTGGCGTTCCGGCAGCGGCCGGGCGCGCTGGCGCACGTCCTCGAGGACGGCGCGCAGCTTGCCCCCTTCGATGTCGTACAGCCAGTAGCGCGCCTGGCTCAGGCGCGCGCCGCGCTCGGCCACCAGGCAGGCGGACGGCGCGCAGGATTCCACCGTCACGCCGCCCGCAGGAAAGCGCCGGGCGATGCCGGCCGCGATGCGCCGTCCGGCGGCGTCCAGGCCGGCGATGCGGCGGTAGGGCAGTTCGTACTCGGCCAGCAAGGGCTGCCCATCGGGACCGGGAATGACGCCGGCCAGGTCGGCGATGCCGTCCGGGTCCTGGTGCAGGGTGCGGCGCGCGCCCGTGGCCAGCGTGAGTTCGACCAGCGCTTCGCGGTCGCCGGCGTGGGGCGTGAGCAGCAGCAGGCGCTGGCCATCCGGCGTCAGGGCCGCCAGGCGGCAGGGGCGGAAAGGCAGGCAGCGCGCCGCTTCGCGCCATCCGCCGGCGTGGCGTTGCAGGATGCGCTGATGAAAGCCGGCGCCGGTGGTGCGCAGCACGGCCGGCTGCCCGTCCGCGCCCAGCAGGAAGTCGCCGACCGGCTCGGCGCCGCTGTACAGCACCTGGCGCGCGCCATCCAGGCCGATGCGCACCAGGCGCTGCGACTTGCCGCGCTCGATGAGCAGGGCGTGCCGGGGCCGGACCGGGTCGGGGCCGGCGAAGCTGCTGTCCTCGGGCTTGTCGAATACCGCGATGTGGCTGCTGGCGCCGCTGCGCGGATCGACCGCCGCCACGCCGCCGGACTGGGCGACGAACAGGATGCCGCTGTCCGGCGACCATTGCACGCGCGCCTGCCCGTCCAGCGCCAGCAGGCGGCTGGTGGCGCCGCTGGCCAGGTCCAGCACGCGCAGCTCGGCGCTGCCGCGCTCCGTTTCGATATACGTGAGCTGCCTGCCGTCCGGGGACAGGCGCACCTGGCGCAGGCGCTCTTCCTGCTCGAAGGCGGATTCGGCGAGTTGCGGCGCGCGCGGCAGCGCCGCATTGCGCGCCAGGAGGTCCTGCAAGTTCCCGGCTTGGGTGCAGGGGATGGCCAGGAATGTGGCGAGGCACAGGCCGGCGTGGGGAGGTAGTCGCATGCGGCCTCCTGTCAGGCGGCGGCCGCCGCGAAGGCGCGCGGCGCCTCGGCGGTGACCATGCGTGGGCGGCGCGGCTGCAG
>NZ_JAGKSG010000007.1:0-163306 GCF_018119385.1 Massilia sp. AB1
CGCCCCCCCCGGCTACCGCCGCCTGCCCGCGTGGCCGGCAACCCCGCCCACCCTACGTGCTTTGGCGGCGGCAATGCTGTTCGCGCCGCTGGCCGCCTGCGCCGCCCCGCTGCCGGCCGAACCCGCCGCGCAGGCCGCGCCTGCTGTCGAGCAACCCGCGCCCGCGCCTGCCCCAGCGACACCCGCGCCTGAAACGCCGGCCGCTCCCGCGCCGGCGCCGGCCGCCCAAGAACCTGCCACTACCCCGCGCCGTCCCGGCGAAACCACCACCGGCCGCCCGCCGGCGCCGGCCCGTCCGGCTCCCTCGCTCACCACCACGAACACCGCCCCGGTCCCGGCTCCTCTGCCGGCCGACCAGGCGCCCGCGCCTGCGGCGCAAGCGCCAATCACTGCGCCGGCTCCTGCTCCTGAACAGCAGACGCCGCGCGCCGCACTGCCGTCCTCGCCCACCAGCCCTGCGGCCGGCAGCCTGATGCAGACCATCCTGGCCCTGGTGCTGGTGCTGGCCGTGCTGGCCGGCCTGGCCTGGTTCCTGAAGCGCTTCGCACCCAAGATGATGGGCGGCAGTAACGCCAACCTGCGCCTGGTGGGCGCCCTCAACCTCGGCGCGCGCGAGCGCATCGTGGTGGTCGAGGTCGGCAACCAGTGGATCGTGGTCGGCGCTTCGCCCGGCCGCATCAATGCGCTGGCCACCATGCCGCGCCAGGAAGGCGTGGAAGGCACGGCAACCGTGGCGGCCGCCACGCCCTCCGCCGGCAGCTTCTCGGACTGGCTCAAGAATACGATCGACAAACGCAATGCGAAATAAGAAAACCTGGCTGGCGGTCGGCCTGGCGCTGCTGCCCCTGCTGGCAGCCGCCCAGTCCGGCATCCCGGCCTTCAACACCAGCCCGGCCCCGGGCGGCGGCACCCAGTACTCGCTGCCGGTGCAGACCCTGCTGCTGCTCACCTCGCTCACCTTCCTGCCGGCAGCGCTGCTGATGATGACCAGCTTCACGCGCATCATCATCGTGCTGTCCCTGCTGCGCCAGGCGATCGGCACCCAGACCGCGCCGCCGAACCAGGTGATGGTGGGCCTGGCCCTGTTCCTGACCTTGTTCGTGATGGGCCCGACGTTCGACCGCATCTATACCGAGGCCTATGTGCCGCTGCAGGAGAACCGGATCCAGATGACGGAAGCCATGAACCGCGGCGTGGTGCCGCTCAAGGAATTCATGGTCAAGCAGACCCGCCAGTCCGACCTGGCGCTGTTCGTCAAGATCTCGCGCTCGCCGGCCCTGCAGGGACCGGAGGACATCCCGCTGCGCGTGCTGATCCCGGCCTTCGTCACCAGCGAGCTGAAGACGGCCTTCCAGATCGGCTTCGCCATCTTCATTCCCTTCCTGATCATCGACATGGTGGTGGCGTCGGTGCTGATGTCGATGGGTATGATGATGATGTCGCCGGCCGTGATCTCGCTGCCGTTCAAGCTGATGCTGTTCGTGCTGGTCGACGGCTGGCAACTCCTGCTGGGCTCGCTGTCCCAGAGCTTCTACTGAGGAACCAGGCATGACTCCCGAAAGCGTGATGACCATGGGCCGCACGGCCATGGAAGTAACCCTGATGGTGTCGGCGCCGCTGCTGCTGGTGGCGCTGATCATCGGCCTGATCGTCAGCATCTTCCAGGCCGCCACCCAGATCAACGAGGCGACCCTGTCCTTCATCCCCAAGCTGGTCGGCATCTTTGTCGCCCTGGTGGTGGCGGGACCGTGGATGCTGTCGGTGATGCTCGACTACATGCGCCAGGTGTTCACGGGCATCCCCGGCCTGATCGGATAAGCGCGTGCTGGCGCTGACGTCGGCGGAAATCAACGCCTGGATCGCGGGGCTGATCTGGCCCCTGACGCGCATCCTGGGCCTGATCGCGGCCGCGCCCCTGTTCGGCAATGCCGGCGTGCCGGTGTCGATCAAGGTCTCGCTCGGCGTGCTGCTGGCGGCCGTGATCGCGCCCACCGTGCCGGCGATTCCCGCCATGGACCCGACCTCGTGGGCGGGCCTCCTGATCCTGGTGAAGGAACTGCTGATCGGCGTGGCGATGGGCTTCGCGATGCGCATCGTGTTCGCCGCCATCGAATACGCCGGCGAGGTCGCCAGCATGTCCATGGGCCTGGGCTTCGCCATCTCCTTCGACCCCAACACACGCGGCCGCTCGGCGGCCGTGGCCCAGTTCATGGCCCTGGTCTCGACCATGGCCTTCCTGGCCGTCAACGCGCACCTGGTGCTGCTGGCGGCGCTGGCCGAGAGCTTCGTGACCTTGCCGATCTCCAGCACGCCCTTTTCCGGCAATGCGCCGCTGGAGCTGGTGCGCTGGGGGTCGCGCATCTTTTCGGCCGGGCTGCAGCTGTCGCTGCCGATCGTGGCCGCGCTCCTGATCACCAACGTGGCGCTGGGCATCCTGACGCGCGCCGCGCCGCAGCTGAACATCTTCGGTATCGGTTTTCCGATCACCCTGGGCGTGGGTTTCCTGACCCTGAGCCTGGTCATGCCCTACCTGGGCACGCCTATCCTCAACCTGTTCAACCAGGGCATCGAGGCGGGACGCGCGATCCCGCGGGCGGGAGCGACGCGGTCGCCCGCGCCGGCGACGCTGGCTCCGGCGCGGCCGGCGCCGGGCTGAGGCCGCGAACACTCCTGACAGGATCTGTCACTGCCCCCCTTTAGCATTGCCTTCTCATCAATCTTGCACGGAGAAGGCTATGCAGCTCGATCATCATCCCGTTTTGGCCGCGCATCCCGGCATCCGCTTCGACGCCGCGGACCGCAATCTCTATCCGCATGGCCTGGTGGCGCGCACTTGCGTCAAGCGCTGGATGTTCTGGGCGTGCCAGCAATTCTCGCCGGCGATCTCGGTACTGGTGTGGGAGCAGGTTGGCAAGCAAATGATCGAAGGGGGCGCCCCGGATCCGCTCGCGCTGGCCTGCGGTACGGCCGAGCTGGCGCAGGCCGCCGCCGTGCTGGATCATCATCTTTCCACGCGCGAATGGCTGGTCGGCGGCCAGGCGACGCTGGCGGACTACGCCGTGGCGGCACCGCTCATGACCATGGAACAGGCGGGGTTGCCACTAGAGGGCTATCCGTGCCTGCTGGCGTGGTTCGCACGCGTCAAGGAACTACCGGCCTCGCGTTTACCGGACTGACTTTCTTCCACCAACCGTTCTCCCAAACTTACGTAAAGCTACTCAATGCTGCTTAAAGTTGGCCATACAGTTGGATTCCTGCTTCATAGGGGCCGGTTTCACTTTGCGCTTGGGCGCAAGGCCAGCGCCTTCCCCTCCACAGGCAGTCACGGTGGAACTCACCGCAAGCCAATTCAGTTCCATCGGAATGTAGACGCAGCGCAGCAAGACACTACGAGCTTTGGCTACAGCGTTCGAACTGAATTTGCTTCTGTATGACTAAGCAAAATTGAATAAGTTTCGCGCGAACTGTTAAAACCCCAAGACCGTCGCACCGGCGAAGGCCGGTGCCCAAGTTCTTGCCCGCCCGTGACGCTAGCAAAGCTCGGATGCAGGATTTCGCCGGAAGCTTTGCTCGTCAGTCCCTTGGCTTTCCAGAATCCCGCTTCACTGACTTTCCGCAATCTTACGGCGCGTATCATCCAGCATCTGGTCGAGACGCGCGCGGTCATGCACTTCCCCGCGGCTGACAACCATGCGGATCTTGCGGGTCGCTCCGATGTCGGCCAGCGGGTCGGCATCGAGCACCAGCAGATCGGCCGCCTTCCCCGTTTGAATGCTGCCGTAGCGATCCAGCTTGCCCAGGAAACGCGGCCCGTTCACCACGGCGCTTTGCAAGGCCTGCTGCGGGCTCAAGCCATAACGCACGAACAGGGCAATCTCGTCGTGCAACGCCTGCCCCGGATAGTTGAACGAATTGAGGAAGCCCGCGTCGGTACCGGCGATGATGCTCACGCCCTCCTGCTGGAGCAGCGGCAGGAGCTGCGCCGACTTCTCAAAGATGGCATGGCGCAGCGCGATCGCTTCCGGGCCGTCCCTCGCAGCGCGCTCGACGCGCCAGTCGTAGGTCGCGCGCAGGCCCTTGCCGATGTATTTCAGGTAGTCGTCGCCGTAGTGGCTTTCCTGGTCCAGGTAGGCGGTGATACGCGATCCCCACAAGGTCGGCACCACCGCCGTCCCTTGCGCAGCCATGTGGCGGAAGGCGCGGCGCGCAGTCGCCTCGTCGTAGCCCTCCAGGCTGAGCCGCATGACCTCGCGCCCGGTCAGCTTGCCGGCAGCGACCTGCTCCACCAGTTCGGCTTCGCGCGGCGTGGTCGCGCGCAGCAGGTAGCTCTGGTGTTCGACCGTGCCCAGCCCGGCTTCGACGGCGCGCGCCAGCGGGATCTGTCCCGGCAGATGGGCCGAGGTGCGCATGCCGCGCGACTTGGCCTGGCGCAGCGCCGCCAGGTAGGTTTCCGGCGTCATCGTGTTTTCGGTGATTTTCACGAAATCGACCTTCATGGCCTGGAGCTTGTCCAGTGCCTTGCCGACCTCCTCGGGCGACCCGACTTCGATCGTCCCCTTCCACATCGGTTTGAGCCCTTCCAGCTTGGGACCGGAAGTAAAGATGGTCGGGCCGGCCAGCTTGCCTTCGGCGATCTGCTGGCGCCAGGCCAGTACGGTGTCGGCCAGGTCGCCCGCGCAGTCGCGCACCGTCGTGATGCCGTGCGCGAGATAAAGCGGAAGGAGTTGTTTGTTTTCTTCGATGAGCGCCTCACCCCCGCCGAAGTGGACATGCGTGTCCCACAGGCCGGGCATCAGGTATTTGCCGGGCAGCTTGATGGTTTTCCTGGGAGCGTAGCGCTTCAGCTCCGCGTCCTTGACCACGGCGACAATGGTGTCGCCCTTCAGGAGCACGGACTGGCCTTTGGTGCGGGTGCCGCTGGCGACATCGATCAGCGTCGCCTGGGTCAGCGCGACGTCGACCGCGATCTTGTCGGCGGCATGCGCGCCGTCCAGGACGCCGGCGAGCAGCATGGCCGCGGCGAGTTGTTTCATTGAAGGCAAGGCAGGCTCCCGAAAGAATTCACTCGGGTAATTTTACCTCGCCCGCGGGCGCAGTCGGCCCCTTAGAGGTAGTTGAACATTTGAAAATGAATCAAGCTCAAATTCAGACACCAGTCAGCCAATCGGCCCTGTCGAATTGTGCCGATCTCACTCCGGCCTTTGTGCATGTGACTAAAAGCATAAATTGGGCACTAATGCTGAGGTCGTGTCCGAATGTCAGACCTGACCCCGCCCTGGCCTACCTAGGCATATCGATTGAAATTTCGGCCGGTGTTCGCATCGCTCACAACTGGATCGATGCTCAAGAATCGTCCGCCCGACATGCGTTTGTCTTAGGCAAACCGATTTTTTTGTTTAAAAAGAAGGGTAATTTCTACCGCCCACGGTAGGGGGCTCGGGGCTTGCCTTGAGTTTCAAGGAAAAGCCGCGCGCCGTATCGCCACGACTCGTCGTGGCGATACGTTTCTCATCCTGTCCTGGAAATACCTGCCCTGACAGTGGACGTTGGAGTGGACGTTGCAATTGATGTTGCAGTGGACGTCGCAGTGCACTTAAACCGTCAGGGCTTTTCTTGCACCGTAATTTTTTTTGCTTTGACTCGAATGACATCCCCTGACTGCATCTCGATTTCGAGAGACTGCTTATCTCCATCCGGAATGTCATCAATCAAAAGGCTATTCACACTAACGCTCCTTCCCCAAGGCTCTTCACGCGGCATTTCTAGCAACGAAACGTCCTCCGCCAAGAGCACACATCGCGAAGTGGGCCCGTTTAGCGCCACAGCTACGCTTGCTTGGGCCCACTCGAATGCAACATCGACAAGGGTCCAGTCATGAAATCGCGTCATCTTCGTATTCATATTGGTTTGTTTAAGGTTGTGTGGGTGGGGGCGGAGGTTTAATCGGTAGATGCGCTTCTGACGACTCAGGCTTCACCTGGTTCCCATTAACATCAAGACGATTACCGTTGGCGTCGTTGACATGCGCATGGTCGCCATGGACAAGGACACGCTGCTCACCCGTTAAGGGATCAACGAATGCGCCTCTACCTCCTAATGGATCTGGCCCCTTCGGCACCAAACCCGCGCCCGTTGCCACCTGCCCAATTTCCAGGAAAATGGGGCCAGGTCTGACAATCGGACACGACCTCAACTGTACATTCTGGCCGGCTTTGTATCCCGAATATTAAGGCAGAGGTCGCGCCTGGAAGTCAGGCCTGACCCTGCCTCGCTAATGCTGAGGTCGTGTCAGAATGTCAGACCTGCCCCCGAATGCTGAGGTCGTGTCCGAATGTCAGACCTGACCCCGCCTCTTATAAGGCAGAGGTTGTGTCCGAATGTCAGACCTGACCCCGCCTCTTGCGCCCTAAGGCAGAGGTTGTGTCCGAATGTCAGACCTGACCCCGCCTCTGTGCCGCCTCTTGCGCCCGAATGTCAGACCTGACCCCGCCTCTTGCGCCTCTTTGACCCCGCCTCTTTCCGAGCTCGTATTTGAATGTCACCCATCCGGGTTCAGCGCTACTTCACCAAGCAATTCTTTTTTATTTTCTCAAACTGCTCAGAGTTCGAAACATAATCTTTTGGAACATCTAAATTTACATAACGAACACCAAGCTTTTTCAACTCCTCACGATATTCACTCTCACTGAACGGCCCTGCTTCAACACTATCCTTCAAATTTATAATCCAAAATTGAGATTCATCTGAATAGTGTGTAATGATTGTGCGGCGCCCTTTATCGTCATAACAATCTGGACTTATCGCGACTTTTCTAAGGACGGCAATATAACCATCAAACCTTCCCCAATCAACAACCTGCTCTTCTATAACCACAAATGACTTTCCATTTTCCTTCTTTGAGATATAGACATGGTCTTCATCCGTCTTATTAATAAAATAACCCCCGCCTAAATCAGTCGACTCACCACAGCCGATTAACATAAAGCAAGGCAACGCCAAAATTAGTTTACGCATAGAATTTATTACTTAGCAAGATTAGTATTGCCAACATATCGAATGGTGAACGGAGTATTACTCCAACTACCTGACGGCTCCCCAATAAACGTAGCAATATTTCTTGCCACTCCTCGCGGCGAAAAATCGGCATGCATTCTATAGTGGTACTGTTGATTATAAATGCCAACGGTCCCATCCGGCCTTATTCGAATCGTTATCTGCCCGTGCACCCAATAACTCACGCCTTTAACGTAGCCTGGCGCTATCCACCCTCCCCTAGGGTCCGCACTCCACTCACCCAATGCGGCAACAGTAAGTTTAGAAGCATCAACCGTAACCGCGAGATTTGGGTCGGAGTTAATCTGATACAACCAGTCTGCCTCGCCTTTTCCAGAAATAAACCCACGTTCGGAAATTTCGGTAGCTAGCGTATTTGCACGATTGGCAGCACCACTGCTTGCCTCATTGTGAACTGGTGATCCAGTCGAACAATAAGCGCCTCCGCCACATGAACGCTCACGCTCGCGCTTCTTTTGTTCTGCAATTTGGCTATCTCGCGCGTCCCTGCCATCTGGATCGACAAATCGATACGGATTATTCAGAACGTACGCATATCGATTGAAGCTGCGACCACTGCTCGAATCCGTCACCACTGGATCAATGCTCAAAAATCTTCCTGCAACCGCATCATAGTACCGATGCTGCATATAGATGAGGCCAGTCTCATTGTCGTTAACATGCCCCGTGAACCCGATCGTTCGCGTCGCCCATGCCGGGCACATACAGGAAAGCGCCATGCCAGAATTCCGTCCCGGACCAGGAGGCGCCATCGTTCGTCGTCACGGAACCGGGAGCGCCGAACGAACTGCAGCGCGTCGTCGTGTTCCCTGCGCCGACCCATCCGCGCAGCTGCGAATACACGCCATGCAGGTGCGGTATGTCGAGATCCCATTGGCCGAACAAGCCACCAGTCACCGCGTCCCTGCCGGCTTCCAGGCGCCGGCCGACGCCGACGCGCAAGGGGCTATTGCCGGGGATGACCACGTCGGTCTGGATGAATTCCAGGTTGCCGGTGTAGAGATTGACCTTGTCGCCGAACAGGCCGGTGCCGAGCTTGGTAAAGGCCCGCGGCGCGCGGATCAGCTTTTCCTGCTCGCTGTAGGTGGTTGCGGCATGCGCTGACAGCATGCTGGCGATGAGACTAAACAGTCCGCCCAGGCCGACTGCCATCGTTTTGCTGCGAATTCCTGCCCCAAGCCATGCTTTGCGCATCAGATCGCCCCCTATAGGAAGTGTTGTTGAGCTAACTCAACAATGGGACAGGGTAGCCTGAAGTTAACAGCTTGAATACATATTTACCGTACTGTCAGGAAATATTCTTTGAGCATAGCTTGGGTTCTCAGGCAAATGGATTGCCCTCCTGCACGGGGAGCTCGGGCAACATCGATCGGCGTGGCATGGATCAACTATCAGAGGTAGTTAAACAGCGACAGCCCCGACATCGTCTTGAACGACATCTGCGCCGCCTGCAAGGTGGTCTGCTGCTGCTGGAAGTCCGAGATCGCCTTCACCACGTCCAGGTCCTGCAGGTCGGACAAGGTGCTCGCGTAATGGATGTTGAGGTCGTCACCCGCGCTGTCCAGGTAATCGAGCTCCTTCAGGTGCGCCCCCACCGAGGCCTGCACGGTCAGCACGTTGTCGTGCGCCGACTTCAGGTTGTCCATTGCCGTGTTCAGGCTGTTGGTCAGCGCCGCCTTGCCGCTGGAACCTTCAGCCGGGGCGCGCAGCGCCGCGATCAGGTCGGTCACGGTGGTGAACACCGACTGCTTCTCGCTCGGCTTGACGGTGAAGCTGTCGCCGTTGGCCGGCGCGCCCTTGATGTCGAAGGACATGCCGCCGAAGGAGATGGTCTTGCCCGGCTCATAAGGCTGGTTGCTCAGCACCGCGGTCGCCGGGCTGGTGCTGGTGTCGTTGACGGTATAGGTCGTCACCGCCGGCGTGCCGGTCACGGTGAAGCTCAGCACGTAGTCGTGGCCGTTCAGCTGCGAGCGGTCGGTCACCGAGCCGGACGAGATGATGGCCGCGCCCGTGTTGGTGCTGGCCGCCTGGGTCTGGAAGCTGCCGTTGCCGGTCGGGATTGCCTCGAACACGGCGCTGCCGGAGGCCGACAGCGGAAGCTTGCGCGAAGCGCCCACCTGCAGCTGGCGCTGGCCCTGGTCGCCCTGGTATTGCGCGCCGCCCGGGGTGCGGGTGAAGGGCTGGGTGGTCGCCATGTAGCCCGAGAACAGGTAGCCGCCCGAACCGTCGGTGGTGTTGGCCACGCCCAGCAGGTCCTCCAGGCGCCCTTCCAGCTCGGTCGCCAGCGCCTCGCGGTCGGTCTTGACCATGGTGCCGTTGCCGGCGTTGACCGCCAGCTGCTGGATGTCCTGCAGCAGGTTGCCCGCGTCCTGCAAGGTGGTTTCCACATGCGACAGCGAGGAACGCGCGTTCATGCGGTTGGTGGCGAACTGCGCATTCATTTCCTGCGCCTGGCTCACTTCCAGCGCGCGCGCCGAGGCCACCGGGTCGTCGGCCGGCGTCAGGATGCGGCGCTCGGTCGCCAGCTGCATCTGGGTGCGCGCGATGCCGCTTTGCAGCGTGCCGAGCTGGTTGGTGGCGGTGTTGAAGATGTTCAGGGTGCTGATGCGCATGGTCTACTCCGAAACTGCTTTTAGCGGCCGATCGACAGCAGGGTGTCGAAGATGGTGCCGGCGATCTGCATCACCTTGCCGGCCGCCTGGTAAGCCTGCTGGTACTTGATCAGGTTGGTCGCTTCCTCGTCCAGGTTGACGCCCGAGACGTCGCTGGCGGCGCCCTGCGCCTGGGCCAGCAAGGCGTCGCCGGCCTTGGCGTTCACCTGCACTTCGCGCGTCTTGTTGCCGACCGTGCTGACCAGCTGGGCGTACGAAGTCTGGAAGGTCGCGCTGCCGTTGTTGAAGATGTTCTTGGTCTGCAGGTCGCCCAGCAGGCCGATGTTGCGGGTGTCGCCGCTGCCGCTGGTGTTGCCGGCGATCTGGAAGGTGTCGCCGTTGCCCGGCGCGCCCGTCATGGTGACGCTGACGCCGCCGAAGGTATAGGTGGCGCCATTCGTGAACGGCACGTTGCTGGCCGGCGCCGGGTAATTGGTCGCCACGCCCGCGGTGTCGACCACGCGCACCGCCATGCCGGCCGGGAAGCCCGTCATCTGGCCGGTGGCGCCGTCATAGCTCAGCGTCACCGGCAGCGATGGGCCCGCGCCCAGGAAGTTGCTGTCGACCTTGCCTTCGCTAATCTTGCCGGTGCCGGTGTTGGTGAGCGGCGCGCTGGTGGCGATCGGCGCCGCGGCGGCGATCTGCGAGACGTCGTTGGCCAGCACCTTGAAGTTGGCGGCGCCGTTGATGGTCGGACGCACCAGGAAGTTGTCGCCGGCCTGGGCCAGGCCGGAAATGTTGAACTCGACGCCGTCGATCACCCGGGTGGTGCCGGCCGCGTTGTAGGGGGTGATCGCAGTCGAGACGTTGTCCGACAGGCGGATCACGTTGTAGTTGGTGCCGTCGAACTCGACCTTGTAGTCGCTGTCCTTGAGCTGGCCCGGGTCCGTCACCTTGGCCGCGACCTCGGTAGTCGAAGACAGGGCGTTGTTGATGTTGCGGCCCACGAAGGCCGGCGACTCGGCGAAGAAATCGGCGCCCGGCTGGCCGTTCGCGTCCACGCCCAGCTTGTGCTGCTTGTTGAATTCGATCGCCATGCCGAGCGCGATCTTGCCGAGCGCGCTCTGGGCCGGGTCGAGGGTGGTGACGCGGAAGTCCAGTGCGCCGCCCAGTTCGCCGCCGCTCAGGGTGCCTTCCGGCAGGATCGAGACCTTGTTGCCGACCACATAGCCGACTTCGAGGCGGGTCAGGTCGACCGGCGACTTGGTCGCGGCCAGCTGGTAGGCCGTCTGCCCCACCACCAGCGGCTGGCCGCTGCCGATCGAGATCGTCAGGCTGTTGTTGTCGCCCGGGGTGACGGTGGCCTTCACCTGCTTGTTCAGTTCCAGCACCAGCTGGTCGCGCTTGTCCAGTAGGTCGTTCGGCGCGCGCGTCTCGCTCGAGGCGTAGTTGCCGATCTGTTCATTCAGCCCGGCGATCTGCTGGGCGTAGGTGTTGATGATATTGACGCTGGCTTCGATGGTCGTGTTGACGCCTTCGCGGATCTCGCCCAGGCGCGCATCGAGGGCCTGGAAGCGGGTCGCCATGGTGTCGGCGGCGGAGAGCATGGCCTGGCGCGAGGGCACCGAGGCGCGGTTGCCGGCCATGTCCTGCACGCCCTTGAAGAAGCCTTGCAGGGCCGGCGACAGGCCCGCGGTCTGGTCGGCCAGCAGGTTGTCGATCTGGGAAATCTGCGAGTAATACGATTCCAGGCCGCTCACGCTGGACTGGGCGGTGCGCACCTGGCTGTTCAGGAATTCGTCGCTGTAGCGCTTGATCTGGGAGATCTGGGTGCCGGTGCCCAAAAAGCCGATGCCGCCCAGGTCGAGCGCCACCGCGGTGGACTGCACCACGCCCTGGCGGCTGTAGCCCGGCACGTTGGCGTTGGTGATGTTGTGGCCGGTCGTGGACAGGCCCGCCTGTGCCGCGAACAGGCCGCTTTTGCCAATGCTGAGAAGGTTACCGGCCATGTTGATCTTCTTTCTCTAACTCTCTTCGTTGACGGCAGCTTTTCCGGAAACTTGATGGTCCGGTCAGGCCAGCGAATTCTTGATGATGCGGGTCAGCTTGGTGGCGTAGTGCGGATCGGTCGCATAGCCGGCGCGCTGCAGGCCCTGGGCGAAGGCGGCCGCATCGCCGCCGCTGGCGATGACTTTTTCGTAACGCGGGTTCTTGGCCAGCATGTTGGCGTAGTCCTTGAACGATTCCGCCGGCGAGTCGTAGGCGCGGAATTTCTCCACCTTGGTGTGCGGGCGGCCGTTCACGTATTCGGTGGTGACGGCGGTGGCGACCTTGCCCTTCCAGCCCGGGCCGGCCTTGATGCCGAACAGGTTGTGGCTGTTGCTGCCGTCGGCATTGCGGATCATGCGCTTGCCCCAGCCGCTTTCCAGCGCGGCCTGGCCCAGCATGAACTTGGCCGGCACGCCGGTGGCGCGCTCGGCTTCGGCCGCGTGGACGTGCAGCTTTTCTTGGAAGGAGCGCACGTGCGGCGCCTGGATGCGGCCGCTGGCGGTGGTCAGGGGCAGCGGCGGCGCGGCGGCCGCAGGCACACCGCTCACCATTGCGCCGGACTTGATCATGGTGGCGGCGTCCATCGGGCCGGGCATGGCGTTGCCCGAAGTGGTCGCGTTGCCCTCGCCGCCGATGGCAAGCGCCTGCTGGCCCATGTTCTGGGCGCCCAGCTGGCGGGTCAGGACGTCGGCCAGGCCCATGCCGCGCTTGGCCAGGTTCTGGCTCATCTGCTGGTCCAGCATGCCGGTGAACATCCTGGTCTGCTGGTTGTCGAGCATGCCTTCCTGCGGGGTGGCGTCGCGCATGCTCTTCATCATCATGTTAATGAACATCGACTCGAACTGGGTGGCCGCTTCCTTCAGCGCGCCCGGCGAGCCGGCCTTCGCGCTTTGCTTGAGCTCACCCAGGCCCTTGGTGTCGAGGGCGAACTTGGTGCTCAGGTCGGTTTTGTTCGAGGCGATCATGATGCACTCTTCCTTAGATGATCTCGAGGTCGGCGCGCAGCGAGCCGGACGCCTTCAGCGCCTGCATGATGGCCAGCAGGTCCTGCGGGGTGGCGCCGATCGAATTCAGCGCCTTGACCACTTCGGCCAGCGAGGCGCCGCCCTTCACCATCAGCACCTTGCCCGGATCCTTCTTGATCTCGACCGACGGGTTCTGGGTGACCACGGTGGCGCCGCGCGAGCCCGGAGCCGGCTGGCTGACATTGGTGTCGGCGCCGATGGTCACCGACAGGTTGCCGTGCGAGATGGCGCAGTTGTCCAGCATGACGGCCTGGTTCATCACCACCGAGCCGGTGCGCGCGTTCAGGATCACCTTGGCCGAAGCGGAAGCCGGCTTGATGTCGATCTGTTCCAGCATGCCCAGGAAGGCCACGCGCTGGTCGCTCGAGGACGGGGTGCGCACGCGGATTACGCGGCCGTCCAGGGCGGTCGCCACGCCGGCGCCGAACTGGTCGTTGACGGCTTCGACGACGCGCGCGGCGGTCGAGAAGTCGGTTTCCTTCAGCTCCAGGCGGATCTGGTTGTTCTCGCCCAGGTTCGAGGCGACGGCGCGCTCGACGGTGGCGCCGCCCGAGATCTTGCCCACCGCCAGGTGGTTGACCTGGACCTGGGCGCCGCCGCCGGGGGCCTGGGCGCCGACGCCGCCGACCACCAGGTTGCCCTGGCCCATCGCGTACACCTGGCCATCGGCGCCGTGCAGCGGCGTCATCAGCAAGGTGCCGCCGCGCAGGCTTTTCGCGTTGCCGATCGAGGAGACGGTGATGTCGATGGTCTGGCCCGGCTGGGCGAAGGCCGGCAGCGAAGCGGTGACCATCACGGCGGCCACGTTCTTCAGCTGCAGCTGGGTGCCGCGCGGCAGGTTCACGCCCTTCTGCTGCAGCATCGCCTGGATCGACTGCACGGTGAACGGGGTCTGGCTGGTCTGGTCGCCGGTGCCGTCCAGGCCGACCACGATGCCGTAGCCGGACAGCTGGTTCTGGCGCACGCCGGCGACGGTGGCCAGGTCCTTCAGGCGCTCGGCCTGGGCCGGTGCGGCAGCCAGGGCGGTGACCAGAACGGTGGCGGACAGCAGGACAAAGGAGGTGAACTTGCGCATGATTACACTCAGAACGGCAGCATCGACAGGAAGAAGCGCGACAGCATCGAGTTGACCTCGGCGCGGTCGATCCTGCTGTTGGTGCGGTACTCGACACGGGCGTCGGCCACCACCGTCGACGAGACGATGTTGCCCGGCTGGATGGTGTCGGGGCTGACCATGCCCGAGAAGCGGATGAACTCGACACCCTTGTTCATGGCGATCTGCTTTTCGCCGGCCACGATCAGGTTGCCGTTCGGGAGCACTTCGGTGACGGTCACGCCCAGGGTGCCGCTGAAGTCGTTCGAGGCGCTCTGCTTGTCGCCGTCCGCGAACTTGGTTTCCGCTTCCAGGGCCACGCTGGCGCCGATCGCCGAGCGCATCACGCCCGGGGCGGCGAAGCTGGCGCTGCCGTTCTTGTTGCCCGAGCTGGCGCCGGCCTTGTTGGCGCTGGTGCGCTCGCTGATGTTGATGGTCAAGAGGTCGCCGATGTGGCGCGCGCGGCGATCCTCGAACATCGGACGGTAGCTGTTGGCGTTGTAGATCGCGCCCGGGGTCGGCGGCGCGGTCTCGACCAGCATCGGACGCGCGCTGGTCGGGCCCTGCACGATGGTGCTGGGAGCGGTGGCGCAGCCGGCGAGCAGCACCAGCGCAGCGAAGGAGGCAATAAACGATTTCATAACTGGGACAGCTTCTGCAGCATCTGGTCGGAAGTGGTGATCGCCTTGCTGTTGATCTCGTAGGCGCGCTGGGTCTGGATCATGTTGACCATTTCCTCGACCACGTTGACGTTCGAGGATTCAACATAGCCCTGCATCAGGACGCCGGCGCCGTTGGTGCCCGGGACGTTCAGGTTGGGGTTGCCCGAGGCGCCGGTCTCGACGTACAGGTTCTCGCCGCGCGATTCCAGGCCGGCCGGGTTCACGAAGGTCGCCAGCTGGAGCGAGCCGACCTGGGTCGGGGCCACGGTGCCCGGCAGCTTGACGGACACGGTGCCGTCGCGGCCGACGGTGATCGATTCGGCGTTCGACGGGATGGTGATGGCGGGCTGGACCACGAAGCCGCTGGAAGTGACCAGCTGGCCGTTGGCGTCGGTCTGGAAGGAGCCGTCGCGGGTGTAGGCCTGGGTGCCGTCCGGCAGCAGCACCGGGAAGAAGCCCGAGCCGTTGACCATCACGTCTTTCGAATTGCCGGTCAGCTGGGGATTACCCTGGGTGTGGATGCGCTCGGTGGCGACGGTGCGCACACCGGTACCGATCTGCAGGCCCGAAGGCAGGTTGCTTTGCTGCGAGGACTGGGCGCCGGGCTGGCGCACGTTCTGGTACAGCAGGTCCTCGAACACCGCACGGGAGCGTTTGAACCCATTGGTGCTGACGTTGGCGAGGTTGTTGGTGATGACGTCGAGGTTGGTCTGCTGCGCTTCGAGGCCGGTCTTGGCGATAAACAGCGAACGGATCATGGAATTCTCCTAAGGGCGGCAGACGAAGTCCGCCACGTACAGGAGAATTATGCTGCAGCAACTATCAATTCAAAGCGAGGATCTGGGTGGCTTTCGCGGCGTTATTCTCGGCGTTCTTCAGCAGGCTCATTTGGGTTTCGAAGGAGCGCGCCAGCGAAATCATCTGCACCATGGAATCCACCGCGCTGACGTTCGAGCCTTCCAGGGCGCCGCCGGCGACCCGGATGTTCGGATCGAAGGGCGCCGCGCTGCCGTCCTTGAGGCGGAACAGGCCGTCGTCGCCGCGCACCAGGTCGCCGGTGGGCGGATTCACCAGCTTCAGGCGGCCGAGCACGACCGGGGCGGCCGGCTGGTCGGTATTCGAGACGGTCGAGATGGTGCCGTCGGCGCCCACGGTCACGGTGGCGTCGGGCGGGATGGTGATCGGACCGCCCTCGCCCGCGATGGTGTTGCCGGACGCGGTCTGCAGCAGGCCGTTCGGGCTCATCTGCAGGGAACCGTTGCGGGTATAGGCTTCGGTGCCGTCCGCCATCTGGACCGCGAGCCAGCCCTCGCCCTTGACCGCCACGTCGAGGTCGCGCCCGGTGATTTGCAGCGGGCCGGCCGTGAAGTCGTGGCCGGCGGTCGAATCGAGCACGAAGGCGCGCGTCGGCAGGCCCGGGCCCTGGACCGGGGCCGCGCGGAAGATGTCGAGCTGGGCGCGGAAACCCGTCGTGTTGACGTTGGCCAGGTTGTTCGAGGTGGTGGCCTGCTGCTCCAGGATGTGCTTCGCGCCGGAGGCGGCGGTGTAGATCAGGCGGTCCATGTCTTGTCCTTTTTGCTATGCGGTGCGCCGGCGCATGTGCGGCCGGCGCAGTCAACTCACGCTTGCATCAACGCAGGTTCACCAGGGTTTGCAGCACCGAGTCCTGGGTCTTGATGGTCTGCGCATTCGCCTGGTAGACGCGCTGCGCCGTGATCATGTTGACCAGTTCCGCGGTCAGGTCGACGTTCGAGGCTTCCACCGCCGAGGCCTGCAGCACGCCCATGCCGCCCGTGTTCGGGGTGCCGACCAGGGGCACGCCCGAGTTGGACGATTCGGCCCAGGCGTTGTTGCCCAGCGGCTCGAGGCCGTTCGGGTTGGTGAAGTTGGCCAGCACCACCTGGCCCAGCGGCTTGGTCTGGCCGTTGCTGTACTGGCCCAGGATCACGCCGTCGGCGCCGGCGGTGAAGCGCTGCAGGGTGCCGGCCTTGTAGCCGTCCTGGACGATCTTCTTCTCGCTGGTCGGGCTGCCGTACTGGGTGGTGCCGGCGTAGTCGATTTCCATCGGCAGGGTCAGTTCGGCGCCGGTCGACGGGATCACCGGCAGGGTGACGTTGAACTTGCCGGCGGTGCCGGTGGTCGCCAGGTTCAGGGCGCCGTTGGTGTCGAACTTCAGCTGGCCGACCGGCACGGCCGGCACGCGGACCGCCTTGGCCATGGCGGCGTCGATCTCGTCCGGCGTGGTGCCCGGGATCGCGGCCGCACTGGTGGCGGCGGCGCCGATCTCGGTCTGGTTGGCGGCGGTCGCGCCGGCGGTGTTGGCGGCGGCCACGACCATGCTGGAGGCGGCGCTGGCGTAGGTACTCAGGGCGGCGGCGATGGTGGCCGGGACCGGCGGCACGGCCTTGGTGGCGGCTTCCCAGTTGGCGCGCGCGGTGTTCACGGCGTTGAAGGCCGCGCCGGTGCCGGTGGCGGCGCCCGCCACGGCCAGGGCCGAGATCTCGGTGCCGTCGTTGGCTGCGTACACGTCCCAGCTGCCGGCGCCGTTCTTCACGTAATAGGTCGACAGCACGTGCGGATTGCCCAGCGTGTCGTACACGCTCATCGGGGTCTGCTTGTTGTAGGTGGTCGGATCGTTGGCGTCGAAGGGCGAATTGACCGGCGGCTGGGTGCGCGAATCCAGGTTCAGCTGGATGTCGACGTCGGTGGTCTGCACCGGGTCCAGGTCGGAGGTGTCGATCTGCAGCGGCACCGGGGCGCCGGCCGACAGCTGGCCGGCCGCGTTCAGGCCGTAGCCGGTCAGCTTGGCGCCCTGGGCATTGATCATGTAGCCGTTCTTGTCGAGCGAGAACTGGCCATTGCGCGAATACTGCACCACGCCCGCGGCTTCGATGCGGAAGAAGCCGGCGCCGTTGATGGCGATGTCGAGCGGGTTGTTCGAGGTTTCGACGTTGCCCTGGCTGAATTGCTGGGCGATGCCGGCGACCTTCACGCCGATACCGGCCGAGTTGCCGCCCGCGCCATTCAGCGAGTTGGCGTAGACGTCGGCGAACTGGGTGGTCGAACCCTTGAAACCGACCGTGCTCGCGTTGGCGATGTTGTTACCGATGACGTCCAGCGATTTTGCTGCGCCGTTCAAGCCGCTCAGGCCCTGTTGGAAAGACATGTCGTTTCTCCTGCTAAATGTGTGGGTAAGCGGCTTGCTTACAGAACTTGTTTGATGTCGGCCATGGCTACCGCACCCTTGCCGGGCAGGTTGAGCTTGACGCCGTCCTTGGCATTCGTGGTCACGCTGGCAACGCTGTCGAAGGACAGGCCCTTGGCGTCGTCGAGCTCCTCGCCGGCGCGGGTGGCGACGACCTTGAAGCTGTACTTACCGTCGGGCAGGACCACCGGCTTGCCGTCGCTGTCGAGCTTTTCCGGGTCGGGCACGCCGTCCCAGGCCACCGGCAGGATGCCAGCCTCTTGCGGGCCCATGTCGATGGTGGCCACTTCCTTGCCGTTGGCGTCCGTGACGAGGATCTGGACCTTGTCGGCCGGGGTGGCCAGCTCGACGCCCAGGATAGACTTGCCGCCGGAGAGCTGGACGTCCTTGCCTTCGACCAGCACGCCATGGCCGATCAGGTTGGTCGCCTGCATCGCCTCGGACGACTGGTAGCTCGACTTCAGGGTTTCCAGGGTCGCGTTCAGCTTGTTCACGCCGGTCACGGTCGACAGCTGGGCCAGCTGGCTGGTCACCTGGGCGTTGTCGAGCGGGTTGAGCGGATCCTGGTTCTTCAGTTGCGTCACCAGCAGGGTCATGAACTTGTCGGTGTCGGCCTGGACGCTGTCGACTTCCTTCGGCTTGGTGTTCATGGTCGACATCAGGTCATTGATGGTCGAGGCGCTGGAATTGGTATTAACGGTGGTCATGGTCGTTATTCAGTACATTATTGACCGAGGGTCAGGGTCTTGAGCAGCATGGTCTTGGCCGCATTCATGGTCTCGACGTTGGTCTGGTAGGAACGCGAGGCCGACAACATGTTGACCATCTCGTCGACCACGTTCACGTTCGGCATCGTCACATAGCCCTTGTCGTCGGCCAGCGGGTGCTTGGGGTCGTAGACCTGCTTCATCGGCGACTGGTCCTCGACCACTTCGCGCACCCGCACGCCGGTGGCGCCGGAAGCGGTGGGAACCGATTCGAACACGACCGCCTTGGCGCGGTAGGCTTCGCCGGTGGCGCTGGTGGCGCTGTCGGCGTTGGCCAGGTTGCTGGCGGTGGTGTTCAGGCGCTGGGCCTGGGCGCTCATCGCCGAGCCGGAGACGTTGAAGATATTAAATAGCGACATGATTTACCCCTTATTGACCCTGGATGGCCGCCAGCAGGCCCTTGATCTGGTGGTTGATCATCGTGATGCCGGCTTCGTAGCGCAGCGCGTTGTCGGCGAACTGGTTGCGCTCGACGTCCATGTCGACCGTATTGCCGTCGACGCTGCCCTGCACCACGCCGCGGTACTGCACCGGGGTGCCGTTGGCCAGGGTGTCGCCGGTGGCCTGGCCGCGCGGCACGTGGCCCTGGGCGGTGGTGGCCAGGCCGCCCTGGCGGCCGGCCAGCGCACCCTGCAGGGCGCTGGAAAAGTCGATGTCGCGCGCCTTGTAGTTGGGCGTGTCGGCGTTGGCGATGTTCGACGCCAGCAATTCCTGGCGCTGGGCGCGCAGGGACAGGGCCGATTCATGGAAACGCAGGTAGTCGTCGATTTTGCCGATCATGCCAGCCTCCAGGCAGATTCTTGTTGGGACAGCACCGATCATACGGATCTGTAAAGCGAGGCAATCGAAGGAGTAGCATGGGCAAATCCCGGCTATTCATAGTTTCGCTACGGAATCATCAGCCCTAAGATGGCAGCATTCCCGGTTTCCCATCCAGGCTGTTTTCCATGAAACGACACTTCGCCGCCCTGCTGGCGCTTGCCCTGCCCCTCGCCTGCGCCCATGCGCAGACGGCCGCCAGCGCCCAGCGCCAGAACCTGCCCGCCCTGCGCGCGGTCGTCGAGCAATACCTGCAGACCCAGAGCGCCGGCCTGCCCGGCCAGGTATTGGTCAAGGTCGGCGCGGTCGACCAGCGCATGAGCCTGCCGCACTGCCCGGCGCCGGAAGCCTTCCAGCAGCCGGGCGCGCGCCCGTGGGGAAAAACAACGGTCGGCGTGCGCTGCACCGCCCCCACCGCCTGGACCGTGTATATTCAGGCCCAGGTCAGCGTGCTGGCCGACTACGTGGCCGCCGCCGTGCCCCTGGCCCAGGGCCAGCCGGTCGAGCAGGGCCACCTGGTCCTGATGAAGGGCGACATCGCCGCCATGCCGAACGGCATCCTGACCGACATGGCCCAGGCCATCGGCCGCACTCCTACTATTTCGTTGCCTGCGGGCACTGCCCTGCGCGCGGACACCCTGCGTAGCAAGCCGGTGGTCCAGCAAGGCCAGGCGGTGCGCCTGGTGTCGCGCGGCGCCAACTTCTCGGTCTCGGCCGAGGCCAAGGCGATCGGCACCGCCGGCGAAGGCCAGGTGGTGCAGGTGCGGACGCAGTCGGGGACGGTCGTGAGCGGGACGGCACGCATGGGCGGACTGGTCGAGGTCGTTTTGTAACAAACCATCGAAGGCCCTTTTCTGCGCTAAAGTTTGCGGCATCGCTGCCGATAAACAGACAGATCCCGGAGTTTCCGCTCCGAACAGAGAAGGATGATGCTGTGAAAATCAACGATACCCTCAAGAACAACCCAGGCCTCCAGCCCGCCACGACGCAGACCAACAACGCGCGTGGGGCGGAAAAGGCGTCGACCACTGCCCCGACTCCGGCGCAGACCGACAGCGTGCGCCTGTCTTCGCAGGGCCAGGCGATGGCGAATGCCGTCGGCGGCAACAACCAGGTGTTCGACACCAAGAAAGTCGAACGCATCAAGGCGGCCATCGCCGATGGCCAGTTCCAAGTCAATTCCGAGAAAGTCGCAGACGGCCTCCTCGAGACCGTGCGCGACTTGCTGCATTCACGCAAGCGATAACCCATGACCACCAGCCCGCACCACACTCTCGCCTCCGAACACCAACACGTCGCTTCCCTCGTGGAGCTGATGAAACAGGAACAGCAGTTGCTGGTAGCGCTCGACGCCGATGGGCTGGCGGAACTGACACCGAAGAAAAACGCGCTGCTGGCCGAGCTGGCCGCGCTGTCGAAGCAGCGCCATGCGGCGCTCGCCGCGGCCGGCTGCGAAGGCTCGGAAGCGGGCATGGAACCCTGGCTGGCGGTGGCCGGCAATCCGGAAGTGCGGCGCCAGTGGGAAAGCCTGCTGGAAATCTCGCGCGACGCCAAGGAACTCAACCGCGTCAATGGCATGCTGATCAACAAGCAGCTGGCGCACAACCAGGGCGTGCTGAACGCCCTGCGCACCCCGGCGGGCGCCGCCTCCGCCGGCATCTACGGCGCCAGCGGCCAGACCCTGGGCGCCGGTCCCTCGAAGCGCTTCGTGGTCGGCTGATCCGCGACGCATGAAAAGAAATGGCCGCATCCGCGGCCATTGTCGTTTTGGGGGCGGCGGTCAGCGCGACAGCGTGTAGGCCGACGGTCCCAGCTTGCGCAGCAGCGCGATGTTGGCCTTCTGTTCCCTGGTGAACTTGCCCATCATCTCGGCCGCCTGCTTCTTGTCCATCATCGATTCCATGCCGACGAACAAGCCGGCGTGCACCAGCGCGAGGGTGCTCAGCGCGAATTCGCGGGTGCCGATGCCGTGCTTGCTCAGCACCGCCTTGGCGCGCGGCTGCGCCTCGATGGCTTTCACGTAGTCGTCGACCGACAGCTCGTTCTTGCCGTCGTCCTCGTCATTGTCCTTTTCCAGTTTTTTCAGCTCCGGCGCGGCGGCCTTGATCTTCGCCAGCAGGGCCGGCGTCAGCACGAAATGCTCTTCCGGATCGGCGGCGAAGGACGGGGCGCTGCACAGCGAGAGGGCGACGAGCAGCGAGGCGGCGATGTGGATCGGTTTCATGACATTCCCTGGCAAAGTTGTTATGGCCGCGATTATAGGAGCCGCCCGCGTTCCGGAACCGCCGCTTGCGACGAATCCCCCCTCCGTGGTGTGATCCGCCGGCCACGTGCATGACTTCGATTTTTACGAAGAAATCTTTCGCTAAACTTCGCTTTTCCAGATAACGGGCTTGGCGTATCCTTTCGTGTAGGCAATACCGTCTTGCTTTGAACAACAACACTGGAAACGACATGAAACGCATTCTTCTCTTCCTCGCTACCAACGTCGCCGTCATGCTGGTGCTAAGCATCACCGCCAGCGTGCTGGGCGTAAACAAATTCCTGACCGCGAACGGCCTGAATCTGGGCATGCTGCTGGTCTTCGCCGCCCTGATGGGCTTTGGCGGCGCCTTCATCTCGCTGCTGATGTCGAAGCCGATGGCCAAGTGGTCGACCGGCGCGCGCGTGATCGAACGCCCGTCCAACTCGACCGAGCAGTGGCTGGTCAACACCGTCGCCGCCCAGGCGCAGCGCGCCGGCATCGCCATGCCGGAAGTGGCCGTCTATCCGGGCGAGCCGAACGCCTTCGCCACCGGCGCCACCAGGAATTCCTCGCTGGTGGCGGTGTCGACCGGCCTGCTGGAATCGATGACGCAGGAAGAAGTCGAGGCCGTGCTGGCCCACGAGGTGGCCCACATCGCCAACGGCGACATGGTCACCCTCACCCTGATCCAGGGCGTGGTCAACACCTTCGTGATCTTCCTGGCGCGCGTGGTGGCGTGGTTCGTCGACCAGGCGCTGCGCAAGGACGATGAAGAAAGCACGGGCCCCGGCATTGCCTATACCATTACCGCAATCGTCTGCGACATCCTGTTCGGCATCCTGGCCAGCGTCATCGTGGCCTGGTTCTCGCGCCAGCGCGAATACCGCGCCGACGCGGGCGCCGCCCGCATCCTGGGCACGCCGCGCCCGATGATCAACGCGCTGGCCCGCCTCGGCGGTATTGCGCAAGGCGGCCTGCCGAAGAACATGGCTGCCTCGGGCATCGCCGGAGGCGGTATGATGTCGTTGCTGAGCAGCCATCCGTCGTGCGAAGACCGTATCGCTGCCCTGCAACGCGGATAAGAGAACTTAAAAGAACTACCAACAAGGCCAGGAACCTCGATGCGGTACGCTCCACTGTTGTTGCCAGTACTGTTTGCCGCGGCGCTGGCCTACCTCCTGCAGCACTTCCTGGGCTCGCTCGCCTGGGCCGGGCTGCTGGCGGTGATCACCTGGCCCCTGCACCAGCTGCTGCTGCGCCGCGGCTGGCCGCCCCTGGCCAGCGCCGCCACCCTGCTGGTGGCGCTGCTGGTGAGTTTCATCGGTCCCTCGATCCTGCTGTTCAACGCCCTCACCAACGAGCTGGCGGGCATCGAGCGGATGCTGACCAACGTCAACCTGACCGGCGTGGCGCCGCCGTCCTGGCTGTACCGCCTGCCGCTGCTCGCCGAGCCGGCCATCAAATGGTGGAACGAGCACCTGGCCGTGCCCGGCGGTTTGCGCGCCCTCATTCAGACCGGGCTGGGCGACTTCATGCCGCAGCTGACCGGCGCGGCGCGCCTCTGGGGCTCGACCATCCTGGCCAACGCCCTCTACCTGTTCCTGACCCTGCTGACCCTGTTCGTGCTCTACCTGCACGGCCCGGCCGTGGTGCGCTATGTCGACGGCGCCGGCGAGCGCCTGCTGCCGGCGCATTATCCCAGGCTGCGCGCGATCCTGCCGCTCTCGGTGCGCGGCACCGCGCTCGGGCTGTGCTCGATCGCCGTGCTGGAAGGCATCGTGCTCGGCATCGCCTACGCCATCGCCGGCGCGCCCGCGCCCGCCCTGCTGGGCGTGATCACCGGCTACCTGGCCTTGATCCCGGGCGGCGCCCCGCTGTCCTTCACCATGGTCTCGCTGCTGCTGCTGGGCCAGGGCCATGCCGGCGCGGCCCTGGGCCTGTTCGCCTGGGGCGCGGTAGAGCTGTTCATGGTCGACAAGTTCATCCGCCCCAAGCTGATCGGCCAGCGCGTCAACCTGCCCTTCCTGGCGGTGCTGTTCGGCCTGCTCGGCGGCGTCTCGACCATGGGCGTGCTGGGCCTGTTCGTCGGCCCCTTCATGATGGCGGTGCTGTTCGCCTGGCTGCGCGACGGCCGCGGCGCCGAGCCTGTGGAAGCTGTCCCGGCCGCCGGGAAGGCCGAACGCATCGGCCAGGATACGACCGTCTAGCGCTCAAGCGGCCAGGCGCTTGCTCATGAGGGTGGCGCCGGACGGCGTGACCCGCTCTTCCATGATGCTCCACCCGAGCCTCTTGTAGAAGCTGACCGCACGGCCGACCGACAGGTACATGGTCTCGACGCCGAGGGCCTGGGCCTTGGCTTCGAGCGCCTTGACGATCTGCTCGCCGACCCCGCCGCCGCGGTAAGCCTCCTTGATGTACATGCCCGCCAGCCAGGGCGACAGCCCTTCCCGCGTGCTCGGCTCTTCCATCTTGATGCTGCCGGTGCCCAGCAATTCGCCGTCCCGTACCGCCACGTAGGCGATGGGCAGCCGCTCGGTGTTGGCCCGCTCTTCCAGCATCGCCAGCAGCTGCGCCTTGTCCACGCCGTTGGCGAGGAACAGGTCGGACCACTCGCCGAAGATGAGGTCCGCGATCTCGGGGATGAACTGTTTGTGGTTGGCGAGGTAGTCGACGATCATGGGGGGGATCCTTGTATCTTGTGAAAGAGGCCGGCGCTTCCAGTGTACGTGGCGGCCTGTCCTGGCGGCAAGCTGGCGATTTTGTCAGGTCGGCCACGTCCGACTCCTCCTACGCAGCCTTGTACCGTGCGCCTATTGGGCTCCAGGTGCGGATGATTAAGATGAAGCTGTCCCGTCATCTATGCCAAGGAGAACATGATGAACGATAGAAATAAGTCCACCCCGAAACGCGGCCGCGACGACGACCAGCGCCGAGGCCAGGCCCTGCGCGGCAGCGCGGATTCCGGCTCCGGCTTCGTGGCCGACGACAGCGCCGGCTACTCCAGCGTCGGCGGCCAGAACGAACAGCGCGAAGCCACGTCCGGGCGCTACACCAACTTCAACAGCGCTTCGCCGGAGAGCAATGTCGGCCCGGCCGGCGCGCCGCAAACCAGCCACGGCAACGCCGGCGGGCCCGTGCCGGGAGGCACGGTCGAAAAGGCAGAGGGTAGCCAGGGCCAGCAGAACCGCCAGCAAGACGAAGTCGCCATGGCCGGCGGCGGCAATCCCAGCGATGCGGCCGCCGCGGACGGCGGCCTGGGGAACCGGGCCGGCACCGACGACGACAGCGACAAGCTGGACCAGCGCCGGGACCGCGACGCGGGGCGCTGAGCCGACATGCAGACGCTGGTGCAAAAACAACAAGCGGGATAAAACCGTTGAGTTATTTGAAATAGCTGGGCTATCCTGTCTATACGACTGGCGCCCAGGCGCCGGCCGCGGTATCGGGAGAGACTGTCTATCCGACAGCGCCGAAGGAGCAACCGCCCCGGAATCTCTCAGGCAAAAGGACCGATACCGCATTCACACTCTGAAGAGCCGCCGGGAGACCGTCACCCGGCGCACCGAAGGAGCAAGCAGGCCCTACCTCGGCCTGCGAAATCTCTCAGGTCCAGCACAGAGGGGGTGCCGACGCGCAATGAGCGCGCGGATTCCCTTGTGACGCTTTTTGTGTCTGGATTTCATGCATACCGAACTTGACTCCGGCGCCCCTGGCGGCGCCGCGGCGCCGTGCGCGCCTGCGCAGCGCGCCACCGCCTTCCTTCCTCATCGCCAGGGCAGTTTCCCGACGCCGTCCTAGCGCTCGTCCCGGTTGTCCGGCACGCCATGCGTGTCCTTTTGCAGCAGCAGCAACAGACGCCCGCTCGGACAGGCGGGCCGCTTTTCACCTTCACATTCAAGGAGAAGTCGTCAATGCAAGCTCAACAACGGCAATACAGGATGGCTCGGGCAAGGCTCGCGGCCCTGGCGCTCGGCATCGGTCTCGGCCTGGCGGGACCCGCAGTACAAGCGCAGGCCGCCGATCCCGGCGCGGCGCGCCAGGCCGCGGCCGGCCAGTCCGCGGCCTTCGCCGCGGCCCAGCGCGATCTCAGCCAGTTCATCAACCACCAGCTCCAGCGCCCGGGCGCGGCCCCGGACGGCTTTCCGCTCGAGGTCCAGGACCTGCGCGCGCTGAAGGATGCGCGCATCGGCTACGGCTTCCCGGTCTACACCATCGATCCGGACCAGCTGATGCGCGGCCGCGGCAGCATGAAAAGCATGGCGCGCCACGCCCAGCAATGGCGCTTCGTGGTGCTGCTGGGCGAGCGCCCGATCGGCATGGCGACGGTGGAGCAGCACGGCGGCCGCTACCAGACGGTCGCCTACGGCGCCGCGGTCCTGTCCAGGGACCTCGACGCCCTGGTCGCCGCGCACGGCAATGCCGACCGCTCCAACCTGCGCCTGCTGCGCATCTACCAGGCCCGTTCCGACCTGCTCGAAGTCGAGACCGCCGGCGGCACCCGCTTCGCGCCCCTGTATTCCGCGCGCGCTTCCCTGCCCCTGCAGCGCACCGACGCCTTCGGCCGTCCGACCGCCGCCCTGGCCGACGAAGCCGAACTGCTGCCAGCCCTGCGCGCGGCGGTCAAGCGCAACCTGGACGAGCACCGCTGAGACGGCGCCAACGACAAGCACCCATACGGAGACAAATAATGAACCAACGACTGACAGGCCTGCTGGCCGCCGCGGCGCTGACCCTGGCCGCACCGAGCGCCTTCGCGCAGTGGCGCACCCTCAACGTTCCCCTGACCACCCAGGAACACAGCCAGTGGTGCTGGTCCGCGACCAGCAAGGCGATCCTGAACCTGTACAAGAAGACCCCGAGCCAGTGCCAGATCGTGAACTGGGCCTTCGGGATCAACTACGCGTGCGGGAACACGATCTTCGACTGGAGCAGCTACGCCAACCAGCCGAACTCCATGTACGGCACCAGCGGCAGCGTACAGAACATCCTGTCCGCCTGGGGCGTGCCGAACACCGCCTACAACGTGGCCTCGTCCTGGAGCAGCGTGGTGGCCGACATCAATGCCAACCGTCCCTTCGTGATCCGCTACGGCTGGACCAACGGCGGCGGCCACATCATGGCCGGCCGGGGCTACGAGACCTATAACGGCGTGAACTACGTCTACATCATGGACCCGTGGCCGGGCGAGGGCCAGACCTGGCGCACCTACAGCTCGGCGGTGTCGGCCTACGACCACCGCTGGACCCATACCCAGCGCATGAACGCCAGCCCGGCGCTGTAAGCCCCGTCTCCAGGCCGCCGCGGCGGCCTGGAGAGCGTGGAAATGCGCGTGTTTCTCCACTCATCCAGCATGATATGGTTCGACCTCCCCCATGTCATCGACGAGCCGCGCGTGACCAACTTCAAACCGCGGGCCGGACGCCTGGCCCGCTCCGCCCTGCCATTTACCCTGCTATTCACCCTGCTGGCCGGCAGCCTGACGGCGCTGGCCGCACCGGACCGGGCCACCAGGAACAACGCCTCCATTTCCGCGCCGCTGAACGAGGACCTGGCCCGCGCCTTCGCCCTGCCCAGGGAACTCGATCTCGACCCGGCGCTGCGCGCGGAAGCCGAAGCGATGGCCGCCACCCACCTCGCCCGCATCCGGCAACTGCTGCCGGCCTGGATTGACGAGGAAAGGCGCCTGCAGACCACGCCCGCCGAGCCCGCGTCCGAGGACGATGTCTATCATGCCGTCTTCGCCCGCGTGCTCAACGAACTGGCGCTGTGGCAGGTGGAACCGGGCGACGCGGACTACGAACAGGCGACCCTGGCGGCGCTGGCCGCATCGCCCGGCGTCTGCCGGCTCCAGGGCGATGCGCGCTTCCAGGATTTCGCGAGCCGGGTCCTGCGCCTGCAAGCCATGCCGCCCGCGCGGCGCAAGGCGGCGCTCGACACCGAGCGCCGGCTGCTGGCGCACTGGGGACAGCCGCGCGCCGCCCTGCCGCCCTGGCCGGTCCTGCTGCCTCAGGACGCCGCCATGCAGGCCGTGGAGCAGATCCGGCGCGGCGGACCGCGTGCGGCGCCGGCCCTGCCGCCCGCGCTGGCCTACGCCCTGCTCGCGGAACGCAAACCCTATGCCGAGCTGGCCACGGAAAGCAAATGCCAGCTCCAGCAATGGTGGCTGCGCGCCAGCGTGGCGCAGGGCGCGACGCCCGCGGCGGCGCTCGCCGCCTTCCGCTACGGCACATTGATCAGCGCGACCGAGCGCTTCGCCGGCGCCTTCGAACCCGTCGTGGCAGCCCCGGGCGCCGTCCCCGGCTACCCCAAGCTCGCCGAGCGCTTCGACGTGACAGGGGTGATCCGCATCGCGCGTCCGCTGGACGCTTCGGGCAAAGCTGGACCGGCCAGCATCGGCGAACGGAAGATCACGGTGCGCGGCATCCGCGGCACGCGCCCGGTCGCCTTCGAGAACGTCTTCGATGCGGTGGCCCTGCACCACGCGCGCCAGGCCGGCCCGGCCACGCCGCCGGAATTCGAGATGGTCTGGACCCTGACGCCGGCCGAACCGGACACGCCGGAGAAAGCGAAGCCATGAGACTGCCCTCCCCTTTCATCCGCCTGCTGAACGGCGCCGTGCTGGGCGCGGCGCTGACAGGCATGAGCTGCTCCGCTCACGGCGCCAACTCGTCCGTGGCGGCGCCGGTCGAAGCCGCCGCCACGGACGCGTTCTGGTGCGGCGACTTCGCCGAGCTCGAACGCCGGAACACCGAATACAGGAAGCCGAACCAGTTCGACGCGGACGCGAACCTGCGCCTGAACCAGTTCCGCGCGGGCCTCGATGCGCTGTTCAACTACAAGATGAAGAACGAGGAAGCCTACCTGAAGGAGGTCGACCTGCTCACCCTGCAGTGGGCGAACGAGCACCCGCAATCGAGCTTCGCGCACGTCCTGCACGCCCGCGCGCTGCTCAGGCATGGCTGGTCGTATCGCGGCAAGGGCTTCGTCAAGGACGTGCCCCCGGAAGCCTGGAAGGACTTCCACGCCTACCTCAAGCGCGCCGCGGATTACCTGCGCCAGCATGCCGACGTGGCGCTGCAGGACAGCGACGCGCATGACATCCTGCTGGAGATCGGCACGGCCCTGGACTGGGACCGCCGCCAGATGGAAGCGATCGCGGAGGATGGCCTGAGGCGCAACCCGGACGACAGCGATCTCTACCTCCGCATGGCGGCCTCCCTGTTGCCGAAATGGGGCGGCAGCCCCAAGGTCCTCGACGACTACATCCGCAAGGTCACGGAACAGACCCGCGCGCGCCACGGCATGGCCTTCTATGCGCGGCTGTACTCGCACGCGGCGGCGAACCAGTTCGGCCATGCGCTGTTCGAGGGCAGCCACGCCGACTGGGGCAAGATGAAGCAGGGTTTCGAGGACATCCTGGCGCGCTACCCCGACAGCGCGAAACGGCTCAACCGCTATGCCTACATGGCTTGCCTGGCCAAGGACAGGGACACGGTCCTGCGCCTGCTGGGCAAGCTGGGCGAGCGCGTGGATCCCGAGGAATGGGGCGAGAATCCGGAGCGCAGCCTGGAAAGCTGCCGGCGCTGGGCCGGCGAGACCTGATCTGGGAGCGGGCCGGGGCGGGTCAAGCCGCCTTGACCGCCCTGAGCAGGGCCTCGATCCCCTGCGGCTCGACCGGACGCGAGAAGCAGTAGCCCTGCATCTGGTCGCAGCCGCGCTCGTGCAGGAAGGCCAGCTGTTCCGATGTTTCCACGCCTTCGGCGATCACGTTCAGCTTCATCGAATGGGCCAGCGCGATCACGGCGTTGACAATGGCCGCGTCGTCGGCGTCCTGGGTCAGGTCCATCACGAAGGAGCGGTCGATCTTGAGGCTGTGGATCGGGAAGCGCTTCAGGCTGGCCAGGCTGGAGTAGCCGGTGCCGAAGTCGTCGATCGCCAGCTGCACGCCCATCCCGGCCAGGCGCGCCATGGTCTCGGTGGCGGCCGCCGGATTCTCCATCAGCACGCTCTCGGTGATCTCGAGGGTCAGGTATTTCGGATCGCAGCCGGTGCGCGCGATCAGCTTGGCCACCTGCTGGGCCACGTCCTGGCCCAGGAACTGGCGCGCCGACAGGTTCACGCTGATGCGTACCGGCGGCAGGCCCTGGCGGCGCCACGCCACCTGCTGCTCCATGGCCGTGGCCAGCACCCATTCGCCGATCGGCACGATCAGGCCGGTCTCCTCGGCCAGCGGAATGAAGTCGGCCGGCGACACCATGGGCTGGCCATGCGGCTGCCAGCGCAGCAGGGCCTCGACGCCGGTCACCCTGCCGCTGCCGATGTCCACCACCGGCTGGTAGTGCAGCAGGAACTCGCGCCGCTGCAGCGCGCGCTGCAGCGCGCCTTCCAAGCGCAGGTGCTCGAAGGCCTGCTCGCCCATGTCGGCCATGTAGAAGCTGTAGTGGTGCCCGCCCTGCCCCTTGGAGCGGTACATGGCGCTGTCGGCGTTCTTGAGCAGGGTGGCGCTGTCCTGGCCGTCGCGCGGGTACATCGCGATGCCGATCGAGCCGGTCGGGAACACTTCCTGGCCGCACAGGACCAGCGGCTGGAACAGGTTTTCCAGCAGCTTCCCGGCCACCGTGGCGGCGTCCTCTTCCCCCGCCAGGTCGGGCAGCACCACCACGAATTCGTCGCCGCCCTGGCGCGCCACGGTGTCGCTGTCGCGCAGGGTGCTCGACAGGCGGCGCGCGATCTCGACGATCATGCGATCGCCGGCGTCGTGCCCGAGGCTGTCGTTGACGTGCTTGAAGCGGTCCAGGTCGATGAACATCACCGCCACCTGGCTGCCGTTGCGGTGCGCGTGCGCGATCGCCTGGGCCAGGCGGTCCTGCAGCAGCGCGCGGTTGGGCAGGCCGGTGAGCGCGTCGTGGTTGGCCATGCGCAGCAGCGCTTCCTCGGCCTGCTTGCGGCGCGAGATGTCCTTGACCACCGAGATGAAGCGCTGGTCGCCGTGGGCGTCGCGCATCACCGAGACGCTGACATTGACCCACACCGTGCTGCCGTCGCGCCGCATCAGGCGCTTCTCGCGCTGGTAGTCGTGGATCTCGCCGGCCTTCAGGCGCCGGATCAGGGCCAGTTCGTCGGGCAGGTCTTCCTCGCAGGTGAGCTGCTGGAAGAAGCGCTGCAGCAGCTCGACCTCGGTATAGCCGAGCATCTGCGACATCTTGCGGTTGACCCGCAGCAGGCGCCCGTCGCCGGAGAGCAGCACGATGCCCACGGCCGCCTGGTTGAAGGTGAGGCGGAAGAATTCCTCGCTCTCCTGCAGGCGCAGGCGCGCCTTGCGGCGGAAGGTGACGTCGTGGCCGATCAGGAGCAGCAGCTGGCCGCCGGCCTGCTGGGTGCGGCGGATGTTGAACTCGACATAGCGCAGGCCGTCGGCGCGCCCGTCCAGGGTCACCAGCACGTTGTCCTGGGGCGCGCCGGTGCGCAGCGCCTCCAGCACCCGTTCGCCCAGCTCCTGGCCGGGAATCAGCTGCTCCAGCGGACAGCCGCCCGCCAGCGCGTCTTCCGGCGCGTCAAGCAGGTCGGCCATCATGCGGTTCATCGAACGCACGCGGCGCGTGCAGTCGACCACCAGCAGGCCGGCCGGCATGCCGTCGATAACCTGCTCGAGGTAGTTCTGGTTCTGGCGCATGCTGCGCTGCGCCGCGTGCGCATAGGTGTCGAGCGCCAGGCCCATGTCGAAGCACACCACCTTGAGCACGGCGTCGATGGCCGCGGTGCAGCGCTGCGGGTCGTGGCCCAGCCGCTCCCACAGCATGTCGATGATCTCGGCCAGGTACTTGCGGTAGGCGCCGATGTACCACTTGGGCTCGAGCCCGATGCGCTGGTGCGCCATGCCCACGCGCAGGCGCTCGCGGATATAGCCCGCGTCGTAGTCGCCCGCGGTCAGGCTGCTGAAATAGGCCGACTGCGCGCGGCGCAGGGCGCGCGCCGTGCTGTCGCTGCCGAGCATGCTGCGCGTGTGCGCGAAGCGCAGCAGGTGGTCGTAGAACTCGCCGGAAAAGCGCTCGCGCTCCTGCTCCAGCAGCGCGTGCACCTCGCGCAGGGCGGCGAGGTCGGCCTCGCCCAGCTCCAGGAAGGCCTTGCGCGCCGCCACTTCCTCGCCGTCCAGGCCGATTTCGCTCGCGATCAGGTCGACCATTTCCAGTCCTTCCATCATGCCGGCCTCCGCGCGCGGGCATGCCGCACCGGCCTGTGCATCGTTGCGTCTGTCGTGTGGAATGTCATGAGGAAGCTGCAGCTGCGTGGGGTGTTGGCTGAATGGATACAGTCGTTGCATGATAGCAAAGTAGCCCCGCGCTGATCGAGTGAATACTGTGCAACTGTTGTTTATTTGGCCTATTGGCAGCAGGGTTATTGCCGCTTAGCAATGAAGTGGTGGCGCACTGTTGAACTGACGCAATATCTAGCATGCATAGCGGCGGGAGAGTAGGCAGGACACCAACCAGGAGGCATCATGTCCCGCTATTCCCACGCCTGCTTCGCCCTGCTCTTCCCCCTTGTTTTCACGTCCGCGCCGGCAGGCGCCGCCCAGCCGGCGCAGGCCGGCGTCGCGGTCCGGCTCGAGGCGCTGCGCCCTTCCGTCGGGCGCGGCGACGACGTGCCGGTGCGGGTCACCCTGACCAATACCTCGGGCGAGGCCCAGCATGTGCTGCGCTGGCGCACGCCGCTGGAGGGCGTCCAGTCCTCGCTGTTCGAAGTGCGCCGCGACGGCCAGCCGGTGCGCTACCTCGGGGTGGAGATCAAGCGGCCCGCGCCCGAGGCGGCCGACTTCGTGCTCATCGAGCCCGGCGCCTCGGTGACCCAGACGGTCGAACTGTCCGCGCTCTATGAAATGCACATCACGGGCGCTTATACCGTACGCTACAACAGCCCGGCGGCGCCGCTGCCCGGCCTGGGCGCGGGTGCGGCCCTCCACGCGGTGACGGGCGAGCTGGCCTCCAGCCCGGTCAGCATCTGGATCGAGGGCCGGCTGCCGCGCGGCGCCAAGAGCTCCCCCGTGCCGGCGCCCGCCCAGGAAGCCGCGGGCGGCAGCCTGGCCTTCAGCCAGTGCTCGAACGCCCAGCAGGAGCAGCTGGCGGCGGCGGTCGACGCGGGCCGCGCGATGGCCGTCGACAGCCACGTCTACCTGACTTCCGGCCAGGCCTACGGGCCGCGCTACACGACCTGGTTCGGGGTTCCCGATGCGCAGCGCGGCGCCAGGGCCATCGCCCATTTCGCCGCGATCCGCGACGCCTTCGAGAACAAGCCGCTGGCGCTCGACTGCGGCTGCGACGAAGCCTATTTCGCCTACGTGTATCCGGCCCAGCCGTACAAGATCTATGTCTGCAAGGCGTTCTGGAGCGCGGCGAATACCGGCACCGACTCGCGCGGCGGCACCCTGGTGCACGAGATGAGCCATTTCGACGCGGTCGCCGGCACCGACGACCATGTCTACGGCCAGGCCGGCGCGATGGAGCTGGCGCGCAGCGCGCCCGAACGCGCCCTCAACAACGCCGATTCGCACGAGTATTTTGGCGAGAACACGCCGGCCCAGCAAAAGCGGTAGCACCGTAGGTTTCAAAATGCAAGCGTGTTCCGATTGACTGTCGGATTCTGTTGACATTCCGCAAAAAACGTCACAACTGACATGAATCAACTTTACATAGGCACTTGAATCCGTAAATATCGTCAATGGGCTCTTCCTGTACAGACAACTTGTGCAGGATGCGGCCCGATAACGATGGCAGCAGCAAGCCGCATAACTTTCACACACGGAGAAACGATATGAGCTTGAACGGATTCTGGAAGTCGGCATTGGGAGTGGCAGCACTGGCGATGGCCTGCGGAGGCGCAAGCGCCGCGCCGAAGGGCATCAACATTGCTGTGGAGGCGGAAAAACACGCGCTGGGGCAGGACGACGACGTGGTGGTCAAGGTCACCCTGACCAACACCTCGGACACGCCGCAGTACGTCCTGAAGTGGCTGACCCCGTTCCAGGGTCTGGATACGCCGCTGTTCGAAGTGACGCGCGACGGCGAGCCGGTGCCCTACCTGGGCCCGATCATCAAGCGTCCGGTGCCGAAGAAGTCGGATTACTTCGTGATCAAGCCGGGCGCCACCCATACCGTCAAGGTCGAGCTGTCGGCCCTGTACGACATGAGCGTGACCGGCGACTACAAGATCAGCTACAAGGTCGCCTCGCCGGCGCTGTTCATGAACGCGGCAGCCAAGAACGACCGCGAAATGGCATCCAACGAAGCCACCCTGTGGATCGACGCCCGCCTGCCGCGCGGCGCCACCCCGCAGGCCATCCTCGACCTGGAAGCCATGAAGCGCGACGCGGGCGTGCAGCCGGCCAGCCTGAGCTACACCAACTGCACCGCTACCCAGCAGAGCACGGTCCAGCAGGCGATGGCCGCAGGTTCGTCCATGGCCAACAGCGGCAACACCTACATGGCCCAGGCCACCATGGGCCAGCGCTACACCAAGTGGTTCGGCGCCGTCACCAGCACCCGCCAGTCGACCGTGAAATCGCACTTCGCGGCGATCAAGGATGCCTTCGACAACAAGCCGGTGACCGTGGACTGCGGCTGCAAGCAGAGCTACTACGCCTACGTGTACCCGACCCAGCCGTACAAGATCTACGTCTGCCGCGCCTTCTGGTCGGCGCCGATGACGGGCACCGACTCCAAGGGCGGCACCCTGGTGCACGAGATGAGCCACTTCAACGCGGTGGCCGGCACCGACGACCACGTCTACGGCCAGAGCGGCGCCGCCAGCCTGGCGATCAGCGACCCGAACAAGGCTGTCGACAACGCCGACAACCATGAATACTTCGGCGAGAATACCCCGGCACTGAACTAAGCGTTCGCCGCGTTAAAAAAGGGGGAGGAAGCAGCGATGCTTCCTCCCCCTGTTCATTTCATTCGCGCCTTGCTTATTTCGCGGCGTAGGTAAAGCGCACCGGCTCCGACGGACTGGTGCTGACTTCATCGAGCTTGTTAACGTCCGGCAGCCAGGGGCCGGGATAGCTGATTTCATAGCTCTGCGCGCCCTTCCTGAAAGCGTAGGCGCGCGTGATGTCGACCGTGTTGAGATGCATGGTGTGCGGCTTGACCTCGAGGTAGTCGGCGGCCGTGTAGGCGGCGCGCTTGACCATCGGGCCGGCATACTGCACCTCGCGCCCGCCCCTGGCTTCGCGCAGCTCGAAGCGCTTGCCGGTGAGTTCGTCCTCGGCCGCGACTTCGCGCGGCACCCAGATCGTCTGTTCGCCGTGGTTCTCGATGGTCACGCGCACCAGCACCTTGCCGCCGGTGGTTTCCACGTCCAGCCGGTGGCGCACGTTCACCTCGGCCTCCACGGCGCCGCTGGCGCCGACCAGTCCCGCCAGGGCCAGCAGTACCGCCGGCATACTCCGTTTGACATGCATTCGCGCTCCCATGGCCATGAAATATTATTTCAACAAGCAGGCTACCACGAAAGATTCTTGCAATTCTTAACTGAAAATTAGGCGCTGCTCAGCCACCCAGTTCGCCTCCGGTTTCGGGCAGCGCCGCCAGGATCATGACCGCCACGCGGCGGTTGCGCGCCTGCCCGGTGGCGTCGGCATTCGACGCCACCGGCCGCGTCGCGGCATAGCCGATCGCGGACAGCCGCGCCTCCCCTACCCCGCTGTCGATGAACAGGCGCACCACGCTGCTGGCGCGCGCGGCCGACAATTCCCAGTTGGACGGATAGACGGCGCTGGCGATCGGTACATTGTCCGTATGGCCTTCGACCTCGATGCGGTGGGAATCGTTCCTGAGCAGGCCGCCGACCGCGCGCAGGATCTCGTTCGCGTCCCTTCCGAGCACCGCTTCGCCCTGGCCGAACAGCACGCTGGCGTTGATCTCGACGCTGATGCCGCGCGCGTTCTGGGTCACCCGCACCTGGCCCGATTTCACCAGCGGCAGCAGGGTGGCCGACAGGTCGCGCGCCAGCACCGCCATCTTCTCGCGCTCGCGGCGCGCCATCTCGTTGCGCTTGCGGTTGACGATGTGGGACAGCGGCAGCACCGGCTCGACCTGGGTGTTGACGGTGCGGGCCGCGCCGCGTCCGCCAAAGGCGTCGCCCAGCGCGTCCGACAGCACCCGGTACTTGCCCTCGTTGACGATCGAGATCGCGTACATCACGACGAAGAAGGCGAACAGCAGGGTGATGAAGTCGGCGTAGGAAATCAGCCAGCGTTCGTGGCTTTCATGGGGCTGCTCGTCGTCGTAGCGTTTGCGCGCCATGACGGACTTAGTGACGCGCCAGCAGGCTGGCCACGCGCTCGTCGATCACGCGCGTGTGGTCGCCGGTGGCGATGTCGTGGAAGACTTCGAGCAGGATTTCGTACTGCGCCACCTTGTCCGCCACGATGGCCTTGAGCTTGTTGCCGACCGGGTGGAAGAACAGGTTGGCCAGCCCCACCCCGTAGACGGTGGACACGAAGGCGACGGCGATGCCCGAACCCAGGCGCGAGGGGTCGGACAGGTTTTCCATCACGTGGATCAGGCCCAGCACCGCGCCCAGGATGCCGATGGTGGGCGCATAGCCGGCCGCCGATTCCCAGATGCGCGCCGCCTGGCGCTGGCTGAATTCGTAGCCGTTGATTTCGTGCTCGAGCAGGCTGCGCAGCTTGTCGGGCTGGATGCCGTCGACCACCAGGCGCAGGCCCTTCTGGATATACAGGTCCTTGGTCCCCATGTACTGTTCGAGCGACAGCAGGCCGTCGCGGCGCGCGGACAGGCTCCACAGGGCGATCTCGCGCGACAACTTGTCGCGCTCGCCGCGCGGCGGCACGAACACCCAGCGCAGCATGCGCATGCCGCGCAGGAAGGTGCGGCGCTCGCTTTGCAGCAGCACGGCGCCGGCGGTGCCGACCACCACGATGGCGAAGGCGGCCGGCTGGAACAGCGAGGCGAAGCGGCCGCCGTCCAGCGTATGGCCGACGAACACGCCGGCCAGCGCCAGCAGCAGCCCGATTACGCTGGACCAGTCCACAATTGCTCCCGCAGCGCCGCGCGCAGGCGCGCCACTGCCTGGGTGTGCAGCTGCGACACCCGCGATTCGCTCACGCCCATGACCGCGCCGATTTCCTTGAGGTTGAGTTCTTCTTCGTAGTACAGGCCCATCAGCATCTTCTCGCGCGGCGGCAGGTTGTCGATGGCGTCGATCACGGCCTGGCGGAAGTCGGTGTCGAGCAGGCTGCGCAGCGGATCCTCGTCGTCCACCGCATAGCGGTCGAGGAAGCTGCCGTCGTCGTCGTCGCCGCGGAAATCTTCGTAATAGACCAGCTGGTGGCCGCCGCCGTCGGACAGCAGGTCCTGGTAGTCGGCCAGCGACATCTTGAGCGACTTGGCGACTTCCGATTCGCTCGGCGGACGGCCGAGGCGCTGCTGCAGCTCGTTCATCGCGGTCTCGACCTTGCGCATGTTCTGGCGCGTGCTGCGCGGCATCCAGTCGCTGTTGCGCAGCTCGTCCAGCATGGCGCCGCGGATGCGCAGCACCGCATAGGTCTCGAACTGGGCGCCGTGGTTGTCCTCGTAGCGGTTGATGGCGTCCAGCAGGCCCATCATGCCGGCCTGTACCAGGTCATCCACCTCCACCGAAGGCGGCAGCTTGGCCTTCATGTGGTGGGCAAGACGCTTCACCAACGGCATGTGCTCCGTCAGCAAATGGTTCTTGTCCGCTTTCCCTTTGACCGTGTACATGCTTGTTGCGTGGTTGTCTTCTTCTGTTTATTCGGTACTGCTCTTTGCCCGCTCAGTTGCTCAAGCCGGCGCTGCTGCCCTGGCGGCCGAAGCCCGGCATCGCGTGCAGCGCGAACTTGCCGGCCAGCTGGCGGAAGGCCACCGACGCGCCCGCGAGCGGGAAGGCGTCGACCACGGCCCGGCCCAGGCGCGCGGCCCGGTGCAGGTACTCGTCGGCCGGCACCGAGCCCATGAAGCTGAGCTTGACGGCCAGGTAACGTGTTGCCGCTGCTGACATATTATCGTATACCACCTTGGCTTCCGCCTCGCTCGCGCCCGTCACCAGGATGCCGAAGGGCCGGCGGCCGAGCTGCTGCGACAGGCGCTTGATCAGCGCATAGGCGTTAGTGATCGAGGCGGCGCTGGTCGACACCTGCACCACGATCTCGGAACTGCCCATCAGCGGCACCGGGAAGCTGCCGTCCGGGCCCAGCTCGCCGTCCACGATCACGATGCCGGCCTGCCTGGCCAGCACGTCGAAGGTCTTGCCCAGGCGGCGGACGTCGTCGGCGGTCTTCGGCACGCCCAGCGGCGCCACCGAGAAGCCTTGCGGCGCCGGATGGATCACCTGGTTGAGCGCGCATTCCTGGCGCGCCACCTGCAGCAGCGAGGCCGCGCGGCTCAGGCCCAGGCGGCGTGCCACGCCGTAGTCGATGTCGCAGGCATCGACGATCAGGACTTCGTTGCCGGTCTGGGCCAGCGAGGCGCCCAGGTTGACCAGCATGGCGCCCTTGTCGTCTTCAGGCGTGGCGGACAGAAAGGTGACGATGCGCGGGCGCGGGCCCTGCAGCATGCGGCGCAGGCCTTCGGCCTGGTCGAAGTCGAAACTAGCCAAGGGACACCTCGCGCAGGCTGCGATCATTCATGGCGCCGGACATCATCAGCGGCAGGTCGGCGTCGCCGAACTGGGCGCTGGCGGCGCGGTTGTTGCGGAAGGCGCGGTCGATCAGCATGGCGCGGTCGGCCAGGTGCAGGTCTTCCGGCACGCGCTGGCCGTTCGAGATGTAGTGCAGGTTGAGCTTCTGGCGGATCACGACGTCGAGCACGTTGCCGATCGAGGCGGCTTCGTCGAGCTTGGTCATGATGCAGCCGGCCAGGCCCGAGCCCTGGTAGGCGCGCACCACTTCGTTCAGGGTCTCGTTGGTCGAGGTCGCGTTCAGGCACAGCAGGCGCTTCACGTCGGCGCCCGACTCGCTCAGCATGGCCACCTGCTCGGTCACCATCTGGTCGCGCTGCGACATGCCGATGGTGTCGATCAGCACGGTGTGCTTGTTCTTGAGTTCTTTCAGGGCGATGCGCAGGTCGGCTTCGTCCTTCACCGAGTGCACCATCACGCCCAGGATCTTGCCGTAGATGCGCAGCTGCTCGTGGCCGCCGATACGGTAGGCGTCGGTGGTGATCAGGGCCAGCTTGTCCGGACCGTGGCGCATCACGCAGCGCGCGGCCAGCTTGGCGGTGGTGGTGGTCTTGCCGACGCCGGTCGGGCCGACCAGGGCGAACACGCCGCCGCGCGACAGCAGGTCGTCTTCGTTGGCGATGGTGGTCAGGTTACGCGCCAGCACGGTCTTGATCCAGCGCAGCGCATCGGCCGCATCCTTGGTGGCCGGCATCTTTTCGATCAGGTAGCGCGCCAGGGTCGCCGAGAAGCCGGCGGCCAGCATTTCGCGCAGCACGGCGGCCTTCTGGGGCTCGCGCTGGGCGGTGGCGTTCCACGACAGCTCGGCCAGCTGGGTCTCCATCAGGCCGCGCATGGCGCGGATCTCGTTCATCATGCCGCTCATTTCGGCGGCGGCCGATTCCTTGGCCTGGGCGATGGCGGCGCTCATCATGGCGGTCATCGCGCTCATGTCGAGGGCCGGGGCCGGCTCGGGAGCGCGGCGGTTGGCGTAGGTCGGTGCGGGGTCGGCGAATACGGGAGCGGGGGCAGGCTCTTCGAAGCGGCGTGCGGCGAAGGCCGGTCCGGGCTCTTCCATGCGGCGCGCGCCGAAGGCCGGGGCCAGCGGGGCCGGGTCGGCGAAGTGCTGCAGGTGCGGTTGCGGCTGGGCCATTTCCGATTCCGGCGCTGGCGAGGCCAGCGAGGCCACGTCGTCGTTGTCGAGCGCCAGGATTTCGACCACGCCGTCCACCGGGCGGTTGGAGAGGATGACGGCGTCCGGGCCGAGCGCTTCGCGCACCTTGCGCAACGCATCCCGGGAAGTCGCCGCTGTAAATTTCTTCACTTTCATCGTTATTCTCCGCACTTCATCGTCTGTAGCTTGCCTGGGGCGCAATGGCCCTCCCATAGCAAGCATTATTGACGATGCCTCTAGGAAACGATCGCAGGAAAAGGATGGGGAAAACCGGTCAATTCCCTGGCCAGCCGGAAAGGCGGCGACTGGACGGCGATCCGGCATGCATACCAGATGTCGATAAATTTAACAGTTGCAACATACCGGGTTTGCAAGATGTTGATTTTTTTGACATGTTTCCTATGGCACAAGGTTTGCTTTCGTGGGAGCGGTCGCCGGCGCACCCATGACGCCGGCACTTTCCATACGCTAGGAGAAAACCGCATGAAAGCATTGAAGTTCCTCATCGCCGCCGCCGCAACCGCCGCGGTCGCCAACGCCCAGGCGACCGTGGTCACCTACAACGATTTTTCGGACACCAGCGGCCTGACGACGGTGGGCAACGCAGCCGCCACCACGACCGCCGACGGCAAGGTCATGCGCCTGACGCCGGACAACTGGTCGCAGAGCGGCGCGGTCTACAGCAGCAGCGCCGTGCAGCTGGGCGCCAACGCCACCTTCTCGACCACCTTCCAGTTCCGCTTCACCGGCAACAGCCAGCCGGCCGACGGCATGGCCTTCGTGCTCGCGGCCAGCCCGAACGGCCTGGGCGTAGGCGGCGGCGGCATCGGCTACCAGGGCGTGCAGAACGCCTTCGTGATCGAATTCGACACCTACGACAACGGCAGCTGGGACGGCTTCAGCGCCAACCACGTCGGCATCAGCACCAACGGCAGCACCAATACCAGCTGGACCAGCGACGTGTACCAGCGCAAAGCCTGCTTCGGCCTGAGCACCGACACCGGTTGCATGTCGAACGGCAATCTGTGGACCGTGAAGGTCGAGTACGACGGCGCACTGCTGTCGATGAGCATGCGCGATGAAACGAAATCGGACGACTTCCTGGCCTACGACAAGCTGGCGATCGACATCGCCTCGGTCCTCGGCACCAACCAGGCTTATGTCGGCTTCACCTCCGCGACCGGCGCGGCCAGCCAGAACCACGACCTGCTGAACTGGACCTTCGCCGACACGGCCGAGCTGCCGGTGGATGTGCCGGAACCGGGCAGCCTGTGGATGCTGGGCTTGGGCATGGTCGGACTGGCGGCGGGCAAGCGGTTGGGCAAGCAGCGGGTTTGATTTTCGGCTGACAGCTGCGAGGGCGGCTGTTCATGTGAACTTGGGTCCCGGCCTGCACCGGGACGACGTTGAGTGAAAGTGCGGATGAATATCGTTTAGCGATTTCAGCCCGTGCCTACAGTACGTCGTCCCGGGGCAGCCCGGGGCCCAAGTTTTTTCACCGCTCATCTACCTTGTTCTTGACTTACGCAGGCGCGCGCTATCAAACTGGCAAGCATGCGAGAATGATCACAGAGTAGGAAATTTGCAACAGTTCCATCATACGTTGCATTTTTCTTATTCAATTTGTATGAGCTAGCGCACAGTCATGCAAAATTTGCCTGAAAGCATATTATCGCCAATTGTAACGATCACAAATAAAGTGCATACTTGACCACAATCGGAACGACTCCGTCAGCGTCATGAAAGGGGCAGCAATGAAATTTCGGATACCGAAGCGTCACCCTGGGACGACTGATTTCGCGACATTCCTGATCCACTGCTGCGATGCACTCGACCGCAGCCTCCCTGCCCTGCGCACCGTCTTCCTCATTGCCGGCGTGATCGCCGCTGCCCTACGTACTGGCCTGCTGGCCGATTTCCTGTTTGTGACCGGCCTGTTGCTGCAGTTCTCGATCTGGTTCGAGAACTGGTGGCTGCACAAGATCCGCTGACGCCTGCTCACCTCCGGCGGATCGCTTTCGCTACTGGCCAATCAAGGCTTGTACTCGATCAAAGATCGTTTTTAATGGCTGACTATGATCGGAAGCTTGCACTGCAAACTTCCGGGAGAGAGGCCAATGTTAGCGTGTACCTTCGAGCTGAACGGCGAACCGATGAGTCTATTCAAGACGAACAATATGCAGTTCGCCGCGTTTTCCGGCTTGGGCGCCCACGCAAACCGCAGAGAGTTCGCCTGTCACGCCGGCATTGGCCCGATTCCGCCCGGCGTCTACTACGTACTCGACCGTCAATCGGGCGGCCGGCTCGGCCTTCTGCGCGATCTCTTCAGCGCCAAGTCAGATTGGTTCGCACTCTACGCGGCGGATGGGAAAATCGACGATGAGACCTTCTGTAACAAAGTAAAGAGGGGAAGCTTTCGGCTACATCCGAAGGGCAGTCTCGGTATCAGTCAAGGATGCATCACTCTCGAGAACCGGGCCGATTTCAGCATCCTGCGCGCCCGTCTCAAGGCAAGCAGCCAGATCGCTATCCCAGGCAGCTCCTTGAAAGCTTATGGCCGGGTGACGGTCAAGTGAGTACGGCGGGCAGGCGCGCAGGTCTTTGTGCATGGGTCTTTGCGGCCACGTTCGCACTTGGACACATATGGCTCGTGCGCCCGGATCTCGGCCCGCCAATACCTCGTGCACTGTCACTCCGGCTCGTCGAGCTCTACGGCTCGAGCAACGGAGAAGAGCTGCGGGATCTCGAAACGCTTGTGGCCCTCAGCAGTGCGTTCACCTTGGTCCTGGTGGTGACGGTATCCGGCTTGCTGATCTGGCGGCAGCTCAGGAAAAAAACGCGCCTGTAGCGCTGGAAGGGGCAGAGCCGTCGCGGCTCGCCCCTCGCTCATCATCGGGCGCGGCGCCCCTCGCCCGCCCAGCGACCTTTACATCTGCGCGCCCACCAGGCTCGTCACCCGGATCGTCTTGGTCTCCGGAATCTCGTTATGAGACAGCACTTTCAGCTGCGGCACGGCGCGGCGCAGGAAGCGCGACAGCAGCACGCGCAGCGGCGCCGGCACCAGCAGCACCGGGGTCAGGCCCATCTGTTCCTGCTGCTGGGCCGCCTGGGCCGCCTGCTGGGCGATGGTGTCGGCCAGGCCCGGCTCGATGCCGGTGCCGTCGCCGCCGGCGCTCATCGCGCCCATCAGCAGGCGCTCGAGGCGGTTGTCCAGGGTCATCACCGACAGCTCGCTGGCGCCCGGGAACAGCTGCTGGACGATCGCGCGGCCCAGCGCCACCCGCACCATCGCGGTCAGGTCGGCCGGATCCTGGGTCTGGCTCGCGTACTCGGACAGCGCCTCGATGATGGTGCGCATGTCGCGGATGTGCACGCCTTCCACCAGCAGGTTCTGCAGCACCTTCTGCAAGGTCGACAGCGGCATCATCTTCGGCACCAGGTCCTCGACCAGCTTCGGGGTTTCCTTGCCCAGGTGGTCGAGCAGCGCCTGCACTTCCATGCGGCCCAGCAGTTCCGAGGCGTGGGTCGTGATCAGGTGGTTCAGGTGGGTCGCCACCACGGTGCCGGCGTCGACCACGGTATAGCCCATGCTCTGCGCCTCGTCGCGCAGGCCGGCTTCGATCCAGATCGCCGGCAGGCCGAAGGCCGGATCGGTGGTCACCAGGCCCGGCAGCGTGCCGCTCGCCATGCCCGGGTTGATCGCCAGGAACTGGCCGTTCATGGCCTCGCCCGCGCCCACTTCGACGCCCTTGAGCGTGATGCGGTAGCCCGAGGGCTTGAGCTCGAGGTTGTCGCGGATGTGCACCGGCGGCGCCAGGAAACCGACTTCCTGGGCGAACTTCTTGCGGATACCCTTGATGCGCTTGAGCAGTTCGCCGCCCTGGGTCTTGTCGACCAGCGGAATCAGGCGGTAGCCCACTTCCAGGCCGAGGGTATCGACCGGCATCACGTCCTGCCAGGTGGCTTCCTCGGACTCGGCCGGGGCCTGGGTGGCCGCGGCGGCCTGCTCCGCCGCGGCGGCCGCCGCTTCCTGGGCCGGCTTTGCCTTGGCGCGCTTGGACAGCAGGTAGCCGCCGCCCAGCAGCGCGCCGCCCAGCATCAGGAACACCAGGGTCGGCATGCCCGGGATCACGCCCAGGCCGAAGATGATGCCTCCGGTGATGTACAGCGCCTCCGGGCGTGCGAACAGCTGGTTGGTCAGCTGCGAGCTGATGTCTTCGTCGCTGGCCACGCGCGACACGACCATACCGGCCGCGATCGAGATGATCAAGGAAGGCAGCTGGGCCACCAGGCCGTCGCCGATCGCCAGCAAGGTATAGGTGGTGGCGGCGTCGCCGACCGCCATGCTGTGCTGGACCACGCCGACGATCAGGCCGCCGATCACGTTGATCAGGGTAATCATGATGCCGGCGACCGCGTCGCCCTTGACGTACTTGGACGCACCGTCCATCGCGCCGTAGAACTCGGCTTCCTGGGCCACTTCGTTGCGGCGCTTGCGCGCGTCGGCTTCGCCGATCAGGCCGGCGTTCAGGTCGGCGTCGATCGCCATCTGCTTGCCCGGCATCGCGTCCAGGGCGAAGCGTGCGCCGACCTCGGCGATACGGCCCGCACCCTTGGTGACGACGCTGAAGTTAATGATGGTCAGGATGACGAACACGACGATACCAACCGTGTAGTTGCCGCCGATCAGGAAGTGGCCGAAGGCCTCGATCACCTTGCCCGCGGCCGCGCCGCCGGTATGGCCTTCGGTCAGGACGATACGGGTGGACGCGACGTTCAGCGCCAGGCGCAGCATGGTCGAGACCAGCAGGATGGCCGGGAAGGCCATGAAGTCGAGCGGCTTGACCGTGTACAAGGCCGTCAGCAGCACGATCACCGACAGCGCGATATTGAAGGTGAAGAACACGTCGAGGATGAAGGCCGGCAGCGGCAGGATCATCATCGCCAGCAGCAGGATGATCAGGACAGGCGCGGCCAGCGCCTTGCCGCCGCGGTTCCCGAGGCCGTTCAGCCAGGCAGGCAGTTTCAGGCTGTTCATTGCATCACTCCATTATTCGGGTCGGGGCGCGAGGGTCGCTGCTGGGCCAGCTGGAAGGCCGGGTCGTGGGGGTCCATCTCCGGCGGCACGGCCAGCTTGCTCGGACGGTCCGGGTAGGCGCCATCGCCCTTCTTGTAGGCGCGCAGCTGGTAGACATAGGCCAGCACTTCGGCCACGGCCGAGTACAGCTTCTCGGGAATCTCTTCGTCGATGTCGGTGTGCTTGTACAGCGCACGGGCCAGGGCCGGCGCTTCCAGCATCGGGACCTTGTGTTCGCCGCCCAGTTCGCGGATCTTGGCCGCGACATCGTCGACGCCCTTGGCGACCACGCGCGGCGCGCCCTTCTGGCCGTCGGCGTATTTCAGGGCCACGGCGTAGTGGGTCGGGTTGGTGACGATCACGTCGGCGGTCGGCACGTTCTGCATCATCCGGCCGCGCGCCATCTCGCGCTGCATCTGGCGGATCTTGCCCTTGATTTGCGGGTTGCCGTCGGACTCCTTGTGCTCCTGGATCATTTCCTGGCGCGTCATCTTCATCTTGTCGTGGTAGTGCCAGAGCTGGTAGGGGCCGTCGATCAGGGCCACCACGCCCAGGGCGCCGACGATGAACAGGAAGGCCTTGGCGATCATCTCGCCGGCATGGGCGCTGCCCGCGTTCAGCGGCTCGACCGCCAGGCCCAGCATCGCTTCCTTCTGGCCCATGATGACGACCCAGGCGACCGCCCCGACCAGCACGGTCTTGGCGATCGCCTTCAGCAGTTCGATCAGGGAATTGGTCGAGAACATGTTACCGATGCCCTTGATCGGGTTCAGCTTCATGAAGTTGGGCATGAAGGCCTTGGACGAGAACAGCCAGCCGCCGATCAGCAGCGGCGAGACCAGGGCGACCAGCATGATGGCGCCGGCGATCGGCAGGCAGGCCAGCATCACGCCGAGTACGTCGTTGAACACGCGCTCGAGCAGGACGTCGGGGTTGTAGACCTGCTCGCGGTCGAGCGAGAGGCCGGATTGCAGGGCGGCGCCCAGGCGGCCGACCAGCGAGCCGCCGAACATCCACAGGGACGCGCCGGCGGTCATCAGGACGGTGAAGGTGGCGATTTCGCGCGAACGGGGAACGTCGCCTTCCTCGCGTGCTTTCTCTAACCGCCTGGGTGACGCTGGTTCGGTGCGTTCCGCGTCGCTGTCGTCCGCCATCTATGCTCCTGGGCCTGCAAATCGTTGTCGAGCCAGGATTATCGCTGGGATTTCCGAGAATCTATATTCTGAGAAGGAGGTAAAAGCACCCGTTATTTACGCTGCGGAAGGATTTGGTAGCATAAAGATAATGCCGTCATTTGATACGCATATATACAATTTTGTGACAAGTTTTGGCGTTTTCACATCGCTTGATTAATACAACTCAACTTTTCGTTGCTATAATGCCGTGGCAGTTAATGCACCATACGGATATACCGTCACTTTGAACAAAGGATCTACAATGAAGAAGCTCCTCGCTATGACCGCTGCCCTGAGCCTGATGTCGGCCCAGGTGTTCGCACAGACCGCATCGACCGACACCAACGCGCAGTCGACCACCACCACCACCACCGCTACCACCACCACCGCCACCACCGGCGTTGCTGGCACCGGCCTGTCGACCGCTGCAATGGTCGCTATCGGCGCTGTGGTCGCTGGCGTCGCAATCGCTGCAGCTGACAGCGATTCGAGCACCAGCCACGCTGCTACCACCCACCACTGATCGACGGCGCCCCAAGGCGCTTGAGACATTGGACGACTGGCCGCAATCGCGGCCAGTTTTTTTTGCGTTGGCGCAGCCGGAGCGGCGCTCCAGCCAATAGCGCTCGAGTGGAGTGCACGCCCGCGGCAGGACAGTGCGGCGGCGGCCGGCGCGAGCTGGCGGCGGAATCGAAAAGATGGGGAGGCCGGGATCCGGAGTGCGATGGCCGTTTCAGCCGGCACGAGCGCAACGCAATGCGCCCGGCAAGAAAATGGATGGCGTCCGACGACGGACGCGGCCTTCAGCGTACCGGCGCCGTCGATTCGCCGCTGTCGACAACGGTCGTCGCAAGGCCGGGGCCCTGCTTGCTCGCCTTCGACACATACCAGTACATTCCCAGATAGACCGAGAAACTGAGTGCACCAGCGGTCAGCAGCGCTGCGGTGTTGCCTGCGAAATACACGGCGAAGGCCGCTGGCAGGATCGCAATAGCCCAGGAAAACGGCGACACCGACGCGTTGCACATGTCGGGGCGCCAGGCGCTGAAATAACGGCGCGAAATCGCGATCTTGATCAGGCTGTGCAGGTGATGGCTGTCCGGCTCTCCAGGATGAGCACGGGTCCATACGCGCCGTATGACGGTGAAGACGGTTTCGAAAATCGGATAGGCGCAAGCCAGCAGCGAGGCCCATGGCGACACCGAGGGGTTACGGAACGGAAGCATCACCGCCAGCCAGGCCAGGATAAAGCCCAGCAGGTAGGCGCCGCCGTCCCCCAGGAACAGTTTGCCGAACGGGAAATTCACGAGGAAGAAACCGACGGTGACGGCGCAGATCAGGAAACAGAGGCTTGCCAAGGCGGTATCGCCGCAGCCCGAAGCGATCAGCCCCAGCGCTACCAGGCAGATGGCAACCGTCCCGCTCGCCAAGCCGTTGAAACCGTCGATGATATTGACGGCGTTCGCCACGCCGCCGACGGCGAATGCAGTGAACAGCACGGACAGGGGTAGCCAGGCTAGGAGGGCATCGAGTCCGCCGATCCCGATATGCGTGACGCTGGCCCCAGTCAGCGCCCAGGCGGCGACGCCGCTGGCCATCGTCGCGACCAGGCGCATGCGCACCGACACGCGCTTCGTGACGTCTTCCGCAACGCCGAAGCAGAACGCGGGCAAGCCGGCAAGCAGGATCGGGCCCAGCAGCGCGCGCATCGGCGCATCGGAGAACAGACAGGCGAGCAGCAGCCCCAGAAAGATCGCGATCCCGCCGACACGCGGAGTCGGAGCGACGTGGAACTTCTGCACGCCGCTGTTGGTATCAAGCGAAAACTTGCCGTGCCATTTCGTCGTCAGGACAATGGCCACGGAGGAAAGAAAAGATACCGCGCCCCATTGCCATTCAACGTTTCCCATCCCAGCCAAATTCATGACACCCCTGGACTATTGAAAGATCATTTAACCGCTTATCTTAACACGAGGCAACTGGTATCTCAACAACACGTCCATTCAACTTGATCAGGTTGTGGCTTAAAAGCGACTCGGGGCGATAAGCCCATGCGTGGAAATTGGTGATATTTGCCCCCCCTATTTGTTTAAATTTGGCCTTTTCTTTGGGCCAAGATTTATTCCAAAATAGAATCATGAGACTCCGCATCGCTTTGGTACCGGGAACCGACCGCCGGGCTGTAACACCCGAATGCCTGCGGCGCGCCGCACGCATCCGTCACCCGTTGTGCCGCAACGCCACCGGCGCCTCTGGCGATAGCCGCCCGGCGTCGTTTGGCCGGCCCCCTCTTCGCGCAAGTGGCCGGACGCATGGCGGAGCGGACGCCGCTGCCGCTCATGACCGATTTGCTTTACCGTGCCTTCGTGCAACCAGGTGAAGGATTACAGAATGAAACTGAACCTCTTTTGCAACCGAATCAAAAAATACGAGACGACTGCGGCGGCGGCGGCGGTCAGGAATGTAAGACTTGTGGCAGACACATTCCATGCGTTCTGTAACGCGAACAGTATGAGAATATGGACCAGGTAAATGCCGGTCGAATAAAGGGCGAGTTCCTTGCTACTGCTCTCGATCCGGATTTTCATGAACAACATAAACAGTGCGGGACTAATCACCGCGAGAGATGCCATATTATCCAATGCCACGCTGGACGAAGATGCGGAATAATTAAGGTAGCACTCAAGGAAAAGCAGTACCAACCCCAAGCAGACCAACCCGAATATGGCGCGGACAGTAAGGCGATTCTGCAGTTGATGCTTATTGATCAGAAAGCCTGCGCAAAAGAAGGGGAAAGAGAACAGCAAAAAATTCCGGTGCGACCAATTCAAGCTCAGGATTTTAGATAAATAGGCATTACTCAGAAGGTGATAAGCCCCTACATACTGGACGACGACACCGGTCAGAAACGTTAGAGTTATCGCAATAGCGAGTTGGGAGGTGCTGGCCTTCGCCATGACAACCATTAGCACGGCGGCGCCAATCATACCGGCCAGGTACCAGAGATGGTAGTAGCCGAAGAAAACAGTATGCGTCCCTTTGACTAGTACGGAACTAACCTCCTGATGGAGGTCGGGCGCCCAGTGCGGAAGATAAACCGCCATCCATAGGAAATAAAGAATCAATACCCGCTTGAACCACGTGACTGAGCCACCTTCAGCTAAAGTTCGGTGAAAAAAATATCCATTGATAAGCAAAAAAACGGGCACGGCGATACGAAAAAGCCCATGCGACGTGAGATATGCACCGAAAGCGCTAACATCCGCCAGGAAACTTGCGTGCATACCCACGACCATCAATGCCAAGATGATTTTCAAGAAGTCCAGCGCGCCATTTCTACTCAAAACTCTCTCCATAAACTGGTCAAAATTCAGAAAAACTCGTTACTGCACCAAGAGGCCAGTAGCGCTTTAAGCACTTCATCCTTACTAGCTTCCAGCCAGTTATTTTTAACAATGCTTTCTACCCAGCCATACCGCCTTCAAGGTCGTACTTGTTGAGCGAGCGATGCGCTAATAGCTTCCGCTCCAGGTGACGCTGATCCCCTTTGCCGCCGGCATGACGGCGAACTGGGATCGCGAATCGTCGCGCTGCGCCTGCCACAACCAGCTGCCCATGGCATAACCCACCACGGCTCCTCCCACCACGTCCGATACCCAGTGTTGACGGTCCGCGACCCGGCCCATCGCGCCGATTGCCGCCAGGCCATACAGCCAGGGAGCGTCGTACTCCTGGGCAAACGGCGTCACGGCGGCAAAGGCGACGGCCGCGTGATTCGACGGGAAGGAAGCATTCGAGCGCTTTCCGGCCCGGCTCCAGCGGCCCAGTTCCTCGCTGGGACGCGCCCTTTGCACTAGGCGTTTGGTGACCATCGACACGCCGGCCGATGCCGCAATCGACTGCATGGAGATGATGCCCATGTTCTGCATGCGCGAGTCGCCAAAGGCGATCGCGGCCCCTGCCGCGCCCGCCAGTGCGACCGGCATCGCCTTGCCGACGTCGCCCAGGGCATCCATTGCACGCGCATCCTGGTGTCTGCTAACGAAACGGTCGACCGGCCGGTCCAGCGCCGCACCCGCGAGCACGGCGCCGCCGGCCAGCAGCGAGCCCTTGGCCCATTGGGGCAGGGTTGGCGCACCCGAGACTGACTGTTGCACGCGCCAGCGAAATGCCGGCCAAGGGCTCGGCATCGGCTGCACCGGCGGGTTGACCGAAGGATGGTTCGCCTCGTCCTTGCGCTCGCCGAAATTGCCGAGACCGTCGCCGGTGTTCAGGTCGCGTCGTGCGTCTTCCATCACTTCGTACAAGTCTCCCGGGCTGAAGACCATCTGGCCAACGTCGCGCGTCCACGGCGCGATCGCGAATCCGGCCGACGCTTGCGTGTCGGCAAGCAACATGATGTTCAAGGGAACCGACAGGAAAATGCCCTTGTCGTTATACGGATTCGCCGGCGTGCCGGGGCTGGTGATGTCCCTGCCGTTGGTCCGCGTATACCAGGCGCCGATCTCGACGCCCGAGCGGAAACGGCGCTTGAATTCCATGCGCACCCCTTCGTCCCTGGCCAGGAAGCGGCCGGCCCTGGCCGTCACGGTCAGGTCATAGGGCAGGCGGTAGTGCAAGGCCCCCAGCGCCGTCACCGTGCGATAGTCGCGCTTGTCGAACCAGCCCTTGAAGCCGCGCTGCTCGAGCGCATCGATGCTCAGGTCGGCGGCCCAGCGCTTGTCTTTCGGCAGGTATAGGACCTGTCCTCCGACGCCGCGATACATTTCCTCGTAGAGGCCGCCGGACAGGCGCGCGTACAGGCGCTCGTCGAGGGTCATGTATTTGTTCAGCATGGCGCGGTTGAGCTTGAAGCGACCGCCGCGCTTGTACTCTGCGATGTCGGTCCGCACATGCGGCAGCAGGCTGTTCGATGGCTGGGTGACGCCCGTGACGTTCTCGATCAGGTTGAGCTTCAGGGCGCTGTTGAAATACAGGCCCTCCCCCAGGCGCTTGTCGTAGTTCGACACCGCCGACACCTCGTAACGCAAGGCCCCGCTCGGATCGTTGAAGAAGAAGGCCAGGCGCGGCGCGACGCGGAAGCGGTTCGCTTCCCGGTCCTCGGCGCGCAGCTGGATCATCTCGCCCTCCTGATTGACGCGCACGCCCAGCCCCGCCCCCTCTTCCCGTACCGAAGCGAGCAGCTCCGGCTCGTCGTCCGTCACCATGTCGGCCGGCGTCGAGTAGCGCACCAGCACGGTCTGCAGGAAGGACTCCCGGCCGGCCAGGCCGGTCAGGTAGTCCGTCAGGCGCTGCAGATCGAAGAATTCGTAGGTGGCGATCGGCTGCTCGAGCCGAGTATAGGTCACGTGGATCGCGCGCGTGCCTTGCGGAGCGAACGCGAGGGCGGTGCGCGCGGCCCGCCCGACCGCGCGGCCGAGGTTCGTGATGCGGCTGTTGGTCAGCGTCAGCTTGAGAGTGCCGCCGTCGAATTCGACACGGATATTCCGGAAGTTCTGCTTCACCAGGGCCTGGATCAGCTCGGCCCGGTGGCGTCCCTCGCTCTGCCAGGCCTCGGGGCTCACGCGCGCAGGCGGATTCTTCGGTGCGAAGGGCGCCGGCTCCTGCAACTTGGGCAGGAACTCGCGTTCCGCGAATGGGATGCTGATGTACGCGTTGGCGCTGAACTGATCCCGTTGCCGGGCGATCTGCGCACCGAGCCAGCCCCAGCGGTATTCCAGGCCGACGGCCGGCCCCTTGCTGCGCTTGGCCGCACCGGTACTGGCGGCTTCGAAATCGCGGCTGTAGTCGTTGGCATCGTATTCCGCAACCAGCGCCCAGCGCGGCGCGGCGAGCGGACGCCAGCGCACGCCCCCGAACACACCGTCGGGGCGCTTGCCGCCGTAGCCGACGCTGGCTTCGATATTGCGCGCCGCGCCGAAAGTCTTGGTCGCAACGGCGTAATGCCCCTTGAACAGTCCCGTGCCCAGCACGTCGGTGGCGCCGACCGCGATCGCGGGCATCGCCCCCGATTCCTCGATCAAGCGCAACTTGGCGTCGATCACCTTGTCCTTGTAGCGTCCGTAGTTGCGCCAGTAGGGATCGAGATTCGGATCGGTGAATTGCGGCGTGCCGCTGATCGAGACATAGCGTCCGGTCACCTGGAGAAACGGCAGCACCGTCGCTGTCGCCCAGAAACTGCCGTAGGGACGGTCGCGGCTGTACCCAATGCTGAGGTCGCCGTCCTGTTCGACGACGGCGCTCGGCATGTTGATGTAACCGGACTGTCCCTGCACGGTGGGCGTGGCCGCGAACGCATGGGCCGAGAACGCGACCCAGCCGTACCAGCTGTATTGGAGGGATTTACGAAGCGAGATGGGCAAGATGATCAATCTAAAGAAGGGCGACAGGCGCGGGAAAGGCAGCCGGCGCACGCGGTTGCCGGTGGCTGCCGCGGCTCGAGGCCGGGAGTCAGGCGTAGGTGTCGGCATCGCGCAGCAGCACGCCCGCCGCATCCTTGGCGGCGAGGCGCGGCGCGCCGTCGATGGGCCAGGCAATGCCGAGCTCGGGATCGCTCCACAGCAGGCTGCGTTCGTGTTCGGGATACCAGTAGTCCGTCGTCTTGTACAGGAACTCGGCGCTCTCCGACAGGACCAGGAAGCCGTGGGCGAAGCCCGGCGGGACCCAGAGCTGGCGCTTGTTCTCGGACGACAGTTCGACTCCGACCGACTGGCCGAAGGTCGGCGAGTTTCTGCGCAGGTCGACCGCGACGTCGAACACGGCCCCCTGCACTACCCGCACCAGTTTTCCTTGCGGATGCTGGATCTGGTAATGCAGTCCCCGCAAGACGCCACGGACCGAACGGCTGTGATTATCCTGCACGAACGGGAGGTCGAGGCCGGTGGCCCGGACGAAGTCGCGCTGGTTGAAGCTTTCCAGGAAAAAACCGCGCTCGTCCCCGAACACCTGGGGTTCGAAGATCAGCACATCGGGGATCGCGGTCGGTACGACGGTAAAGGGCATACGATTCTCTTACTTCAGCAAATTCAGCAGGTATTGGCCATAGCCGGTCTTCTTCATCGGATCGGCCAGCTCGTGGACTTTTTCCGCGTCGATCCATTTCTGGTGATAGGCGATCTCTTCGGGGCAGGCGACCATCAGGCCCTGGCGCTTCTGCAAGGTCGAGATGAAATGCGACGCTTCGAGCAGGCTGTCGTGGGTACCCGTGTCGAGCCAGGCATAGCCTCGCCCCAGGATCTCGACCTGCAGTTGTCCGCGCTCTAGGTAGTGCTGGTTCACGTCGGTGATTTCGAGTTCGCCTCGGGCCGAGGGCCTGATCTCGGCTGCGATGTCGCACACCTGGTTGTCGTAGAAATACAGGCCGGTGACCGCATAGTTGCTTTTCGGGTGGCTCGGCTTTTCCTGCACGCTGACGGCGCGGTGCTGGGCGTCGAATTCCACCACACCGTAGCGCTCCGGGTCATGCACGTGGTAGGCGAACACCGTGGCGCCCTCGGCGCGCGAATCGGCGCTCTGGAGCTGCCGTACCAGATCGTGGCCATAGAAAATGTTGTCGCCCAATACCAGGCTGCTGGGATTGCGGCCGATGAAGTCGCGCCCGATGATGAAGGCCTGGGCCAGCCCATCCGGCGACGGCTGCACCGCGTATTCGATCGAGATCCCGAGATGACTGCCGTCGCCCAGCAGCTCGCGGAACTGCGGCGTGTCGTGCGGCGTCGAAATCACCAGAATTTCGCGAATGCCCGCCTGCATTAGCGTGCTGAGCGGGTAATAGATCATCGGCTTGTCGTACACCGGCATCAATTGCTTGGAGACCGCTTGGGTGACGGGGTACAGGCGGGTGCCCGAGCCGCCCGCCAGGATAATGCCTTTTCTGTTCGAAGTATGCTGCTGCATTTAGTGTGCCCCGTTGAGCTGTTGCAGGATATGACGGACTTGGTCTTGCCACGGCGGCAAGCGCAGGCCGAAGGTCCGCTGGAAGTGTCCGGTAGCGAGCCGCGAATTAGCGGGACGCCGCGCCGGCGTCGGATAGTCCGCCGTACCGATCGGGATGATGTGTTCGGGCTGGACTTTCAGCTGCTGGCCCAGCGCCCTGGCCTCGGCCACGATGAAGCGCGCGTAGTCGCACCAGTTAGTCTCTCCGGTCGAGCTGACGTGGTACAGGCCGAACGGGAAGTCTCCCGCGCCCGGCTGAATGGACTGGCGGTAGCGCATCACGAGGTGCGCGGTCAGGTCGGCGAGCAGCGCAGCCGAGGTCGGCGCTCCGAACTGGTCGGCGACCACGCGCAACTGCTCGCGCTCCGCCGCCAGGCGCAGCATGGTCTTAGCGAAGTTGTTCCCATAGGCTCCCACGACCCAGCTGGTGCGCAGGATCAGGTGGCGCGCCGTGGCGCTCGCCAGGGCCCGCTCGCCATCGAGCTTGGTCTGACCATACACCCCCAGCGGACAAGGCGCGTCGGCCTCCGTGTAGGCGCCCTCCTTGCTGCCGTCGAAAACGTAGTCGGTCGAGAAATGAACGACGAGGGCGCCCAGCCGCGCCGCCTCCTCGCCCAGCACGCCGGGGCTGACCGCATTCACCGCGATCGCCGGCGCCGCATCCGCTTCGGCGGCGTCGACCGCGGTCCATGCCGCCGGATTGACGATTACGTCCGGCGCGACCGCCCTGACGGCCGCGCGTACGGACACGGGATCGGCCAGGTCGCAGGCGCTGCGGTCGAGGGCGACGAGCTCGCCCAAGGGGGCCAGGGTGCGCTGCAGTTCGAAACCCAGCTGCCCGGTTTTCCCGGTCATCAGTATCTTCATTGGCCGGCCTCGTAGTGCTTGCCGACCCATGCGCGATAGCTCCCACTGGTTACCGCGCCGACCCAGTCCTGGTTGGCGAGGTACCAGCGCACGGTCTTGCGGATGCCGGTGTCGAAGGTTTCGGCAGGACGCCAGCCGAGCTCGCGTTCGATCTTGCTGGCGTCGATCGCGTAGCGGCGGTCGTGCCCCGGGCGGTCCTTGACGAAGGCGATCTGGGTCGCATACGAACTCCCGTCGGCCTTCGGCTGCAGCTCGTCGAGCCGGGCGCACACGGTGTGCACGATCTCGATGTTCGGCTTCTCGTTCCAGCCGCCGATATTGTAGGTCTCGCCCGGCCGGCCGGCCTCGAGGACGCGGCGGATTGCGCTGCAATGGTCCTTCACGTACAGCCAGTCGCGGATCTGCTGGCCGTCGCCGTACACCGGCAAGGGCTTGCCCGCCAGCGCATTGTGGATCACCAGCGGAATCAGCTTTTCCGGGAAATGATACGGGCCGTAATTGTTCGAGCAATTGGTGGTCAGCACCGGCAGGCCGTAGGTATGGTGGTAGGCGCGCACCAAGTGGTCGGACGCCGCCTTGCTCGCCGAGTAGGGGCTGTTCGGCTCGTAGCGGTGGGTCTCGGTGAAAGCCGGGGCGTCCTTCTCCAGCGACCCGTAGACTTCATCGGTCGACACGTGCAAGAAGCGAAACGCGGTCCGCGCTTCGGCTTCCAGCGTGTTCCAGTAGGCGCGCACCGCTTCCAGCAGGTGGAAGGTGCCCACGATATTGGTCTGGATAAAATCTTCCGGCCCGTGGATTGAACGGTCGACGTGCGACTCGGCGGCGAAGTTCAGCACGGCGCGCGGGCGATGCTCGGCCAGCAGCCGCGCGACCAGGCCGGCGTCGCCGATGTCGCCGCGTACGAACACGTGACGGCTGTCGCCTTCCAGCGAGGCCAGGTTCTGCAGGTTGCCGGCGTAGGTCAGCTTGTCCAGGTTGATGATGGGTTCGTCCGACTGGGCCAGCCAGTCGATGACGAAATTACTACCGATAAATCCGGCGCCGCCGGTCACTAAAATCATTGAAGTCCCTTAGATGATGGTCGTCGCAGCGCAGCGCGCAACCGCAGGGTAATGCGGCTGCGCCTGTCACGGGCGCGGTCACCGACACATGTCGAGATAAGCGGTCGAGATCCCCTCGCGGCTGTAGCGCGACTTGAGATGCTCCCGGCAGTCGGGAATGTCGGTTTCCGCGTCGAGCAGGACGGCCAGCTCAAGCTCGTCGCGGAAGAATTGCGCATGACTGCCGATCGTGTGGTGATGGTAGATCACGTCGAAGCAGTAAATATGGCAATTATAATAAATCATTTCCACCAGAGACGGATTGGTGCCACCCACCGAATGGCCGTGGATATAGCTGGAGCAGGCTTCACGGTAATGCGCCAGTTCGACGGGATCGTAGATCGGGTCGAGCAGCTTGAGGCGTGAATTGTCCTTGTATTTGTCGCGCAAGGCGATGCCGTACTCGCTGCGGTCCCAGTTGCCGATGATCGTATAGCGGTGCATGCGCGACGCGAGCACGCCCTTGATCAGCAGCTCGATGTTGTTTTCCGGTTCGATGCGGCAGATCGTCAGCGCGGACCGCGCTTCCATCGGCGTCGGCACGCGCAGCACGTGGTCGCCCGGATAGGCGATGCACGCGGTCTTGCCGGGGAAATGCGCGGGCAGTCCATCGTTATCGATGATCACCTCGTGCGCGAAGCGCTGGCTCAGGTAGTCGATTACGCGCAGGAACAGGCGCTTCGGTTTCGAGAACTTGCCCCGCTTCCATTCGACGCCGTCGACGTTAACCAGCAGCTTCTTGCCGGTCAGCGCGCACAACAGGCGGAACAACGGGAACCACATGCCGCCCGAGACACCGAGCACGACGATGTGGCTGGCGCGCGGGAAGACCGCGAAGAAGGCCAGCAGGTCGTGCAGGATGGAAGCGGCGCCGTTCGCCGGGCAGTTGATGAAGACGCGTTCGACGCCCTGGTACAGGGGGTCCTGGTTCTGGCCCTGGTAGGCCGGACGGGCGCAGGTCACCATCACCGACTCGGTCCGGCCGAGCATGTAGGGCGTGGTGTGTTCCAGGAAAGCTTCGAAGCCGCCGTAGCGGTTCGGGATGCCGACGCTGCCGATGAAGGCGACGCTCGGCTTACGACTCGAGCGCAAGATGATACCCCTTCAATGTCATTTCGGCAGCCTTGTGCCAGGTGTATTCGGAGCGGATCCGTTCCTGCAGGCGCGGCTGGGGCGGCGCCGCCAGCGCGTCCACCAGCGCCTGGCGGATCGAGGCGACCGATTCGGGATCGCAGTAGTGCGCCTCGTCGCCGAAGTAGTCGCGGGTGTCGCCTTTTTCGGTGATCACGAGGTTGCAGCCCATGGCGCCGGCTTCCAGCGAGGACAGGCCGGGCGTCTCCATCCAGCTGACCAGGGCGTGTACTTTCGCCGCCGCATAGTACTGCGCCAGCTCCGCGTGCTGGACCTGGCCCACGAAATGCACGCGGTCGGTCGCTTCGCGCTTGATGGCGTCGTAGTAGGCCGTGTGGTTGGGGGCGGGCTTGCCGATCAGGACCAGGTCGACGTCCAGGTCCTTGACCGCGCGCACCAGCTCGAGCTGGCACTTGCGGCCCTCGATCCTGGCCGCGCTCAGGACGCAGCCTTCGAAACGGCGCATCGACTCGGGCACGACCACCTTAGCGGGATCGAACACCGTCTCGTCGACGGCGTTCGGCACCACCACGAAAGGCTTCGGGCGCGATTGCGGGAAGTCGGAATGCACGCGCCCCATCTCGCTGGCCGAATTCGGCAGGAACACGTCGGACAGGGCCGCGACGCGGCCGCACAGGCGCTTGTAGCCCAGGCCCGCGACCAGCAGACTGCCGCGGCCGAACTCGCCGTTGGCGAGCACGCGCGCCACCACCTTGAGCCGTTCGACTTGCCAGGGCGAGACGTTGCGGCTGACGAAACCCGCCAGGCCGGGACGCGCCTTGCGCTCGTACTCAGTGTACAGGCCATAGATGGTCGACAAGGCCACGCGGCGTCCCTGCCGCTTGGCGTTGGCCGCCTGCATGTACACCTCTTGAGGGCGCATCAGGTTGAACAGGTGGACCAGGTCGTAGTTGTCGAGCTTGGGTTCGAGTTCGGTCGAGATGTCGACCGTGACGCCGAGCGTCCTGAGCAACTCTGCGGTCTTGGTCAGCTGCACCGTATCGCCACCCGGGACACTGAACAGCGTCGAGCGCGACTGGAATAGTACTTTCATTATTTACCTGTGAGATCGGGTTGCGGCTGGATCGCCGCGGCGTGATGGGCTTCGAGTGCCTGACGGATGCGGAAGCTGGCCTTGCCGTCGCCGTAAGGATTGTGGGCGGCGGCCATCCGGGCGTACTGCGCCGGATCGTCGAGCAGTTCGGCGGCGCTGGCGACGATGCGGTCGGCATCGGTGCCGACTAGGCGCACGGTGCCGGCCGCGACCGCTTCCGGGCGCTCGGTATTGTCGCGCATGACCAGCACCGGCTTGCCGAGCGAAGGCGCCTCTTCCTGGATGCCGCCGGAGTCGGTCAGGACCAGGTCGGCGCGCTTCATCAGGTAGGTGAAGGGCACGTATTCGAGCGGATCGATCAGGAGGACGTTGTCGGCGTCGCCGAGCAGGCGGCGCACCGGTTCCTGGACGTTCGGGTTCAAGTGCACCGGATAGACGATTACGGTGTCCTTGCGCTCGGCCAGCCGGCTCAGGGCCAGGCAGATGTTCTCGAAGCCGCCGCCGAAGTTTTCGCGGCGGTGGCCGGTCACCAGGATCATGCGCCTGGACTTGTCGATGAAGCCGAAGCGCGCATCGAGGGCCGCGTTCAGCTCGCGATCGCGCTCGAGCCGGTCGATCACGTCGAACAGGGCGTCGATCACGGTGTTGCCGGTGACATGGATGGACGCGGGTGCCACGCCTTCGGCCAGCAGGCTGGCGCGCGACTGCGCGGTCGGCGCGAAATGCAGGGCCGCCAGGCGTCCGACCATGCGGCGGTTCATCTCTTCCGGCCAGGGCGAATAGATGTCGTTGGTGCGCAGGCCCGCTTCCACGTGTCCGACCGGGATCCGGGCGTAGAACGCGGCCAGGGCGGCCGCCATGGCGGTCGTGGTGTCACCGTGGACCAGTACCATGTCGGGCCGGCAGTCGGCCAGCACCGCGCGCATCTCCAGGATCACGCGCGCTGTAATATCCGACAGGTCCTGGCCGGCGCGCATCAGGTTCAGGTCATAGTCCGGAGTGATCGCAAACAGGCGCAGTACCTGGTCCAGCATCTCGCGGTGCTGGGCGGTGACGCACACCTTGACGTCGAGCATTTCGCTGCGGCGCAGTTCGCTCACCACGGGCGCCATCTTGATGGCTTCAGGCCTGGTGCCAAAAACGATGAGTACAGTTTTCATTTAAAAAGATTTCTTAGTCAACTACATAGATCCGCCCGGCTGCGTCAAGGGCTTAGAGGCTGGGCTCCGCTTGCTGCGCCGTCCCGTGTCGTGCCCGCGTGGTCGGATCCGTGCCGCAGTGATAAAGCAACACCAGCGCAAGCAGGGTTGTCACCTGCGGCGAGAACAGCACATGTCCGGCCATGAATGAGTGGATCAGAATTCCGAAGACAGCCAAGCTGATTTCTGCAGGAAACCGGCGCGGACCCGCCTGCCGCAACAGCATGCCGACCACGCCAGCGTAGATCGCGCATCCAACCAGCCCGTAGGCCCCGAGCATGTCGAACACGTCCATTTCAAACGTCGTGCCGTCGTCCGGTGCAAGCATCATGGGAATCACCGACAAGTCGCGCATGTACACCTCGCCTGCGCCGAACAACAGGAACAGCCAGTTCAGGCTGTGTTCCAGCAGCTGGGGGAAGATCGCGGAGATGTATTCCTCGCGCCCGCGGAAAAGAAACGCGACCAGGCCTTCGTCGAGCAGCGCAGCAAAGAAGGTGCTGCGAGCGAATGTTTCAATCGTTTCGAGATTGTCATATATCAATCGCGTTATGGCAATACAAAGTCCTGCCAACACGGCGAACATGAACATCCTCCCTGCCCTTCCACGGCGCATGAAGGCACGGTATACCGAAAAGGCCGACACCGCGGTCGAGATCAGCGAAGATTTCGTGAACACGTGCAGGCCCGCCAGGACGTATATCAAGAGCTGCAATGCGGCCCCGATTATCAGGCTGCGGGTGTGCCGCACGATGTCGGCGCCGACGAAGGGCGCCGTCAGAATCAGCATCAGACCGACCTCGTTGGCGCCAATCATGAAACCCTTCCCACCGTCCATGTCGGTGCCCCGTCCTCCGATGACGCCGCCCAGGCCAGTCACTTCTCCGACGAACAGGGACGCCAGGATCAGCCAGCCATACACGAGAATGCAGCCGAGCAGCTCGGCGCGACGCAAGCGCCCCTTGTTTATCTGGTCGAGCAAATAGGCGTACAGGAGCGGAAAAAACAGCAGTCTGAGCGTCGACCCGCCCTGCATCGACAACACGCGCTGGTCGAGGAAGATCAGATAATCCACGAGCAGGCGCGCAACAAAATACCCGATGGCGCCAAGCCAGACCAGGCGCGTGCCGACGCTCAATGCCGAGGAAGCGAACAAGTAGATCAAGAAGAATGCCACCACGCCGCTTTTCAACAGCTGGGCCACTGGGAAGCCCTGCGCCAGACCCCCGAACGTGTCTGCGATCGCGAGTAACCAGAGCAGTTGCGGAGCGCGCAAAACGCTTGCGCTTGTGGCTTGCGGGGGTGGGGTAAGGACAAACATGCTCGACTATCGCAAAATCAATGGCGTACGTATTCGACGAAGTGCTGGACGTGATGCTCCAGCGAGTAACGCGCCAGCACCTTGGTGCTGGCCGCAACCTTCGCCGCCATGGACGGCGGATCGGCGTCCAATTCGGCGAATGCGGCGGCAAGTTGCGGGATCGCATTTTCCTCGACGAACAGCGCTTGATCGGTATCCAGCACCTGCCTGTAGATCGGCGAGTCCCAGGCGATTACCAGGCGCCGGGCGCCGATCAGTTCGAGCAGGCCGTTCGACACCCCGCCTCCGCCCGATTCCTTCGAATAGGTCAGGCATACGCCGGCATCGATCGTTTCCAGGTACGTCAGCATGCGTTCGTTCGGCAAGGGCCCGAGATAGCGCACGACTTGGGGAAACCTGGCTGCGGCCTGCTCGGCCAGCGCGCGTAGCGGCCCGTCGCCGACAATGTCGAACACCAGCCGCGACGGTCTGCCGCTCGCGAGGTAGGCCTCGATCGCATCCAGATAGCTTCGCAAACCTTTCTCTTCGCTTAGGCGGCCGATATACGATACGGTCTTGGCATCGGTATCGAACGCTGTGCGCGTAATCGCCGCGTACTTCTGAATGTCCAGGGCGTTCGGGATCGCTTCGACGTGGCGGCCAGTAAATTCTTCATAAAACGCCTTGGTATCGAGCCCGTTCGAAATCACGCGGTCCGCGCAGCGCAGGAACAGTTTTTCGAAGCCGCTGATCGTCCCCTTGACCAGCGGTCCATGGCGATGGTTGATTTCCTTGACCCATACGCCGCGAATCCAGGCGACCAGCATGGGCGGGCGCAGGCAGGTGCCGCGCAGCAGAGCGAGGATCGCGCCTTCGTAGAAGGTCCCGATCGCCAGCACGGTATGTGCGTCGGCGGGCTGTTGCCGCAGGCGGCGTGTGACGTGCAAGCAGAAGACCGCGATTCGCTTAAGCGACACGAGCTTGCCGGCACCGAAAGGAATGCGTGTCTCGATAAAGCGCACGCGCGGATCGGCGACGCAAGGGAGCTTATCATGCCGATCGGTGTCGATGTCTGCCACGTAGTGGACATCGATGTGCCGGTACTCACCCGCCCCAGCCAGGCGGGGCAGAACGTTGTTCAGCCAGGTTTCCCTGCCTCCGCCATGGCTGAGCAAGGCGGAAAACATCACGATGCTGAGCCTGGATTGCCCGGCACCGCCGGCCCGACGCGGGGAATAGGCGTGCGCGGCCGGATTGCGGGCCGACAGCACCTCGCGGTAGATGCCGCTGATGGTGTCGGCAAAAGCCGATGCCGAAAAGCGTGCGAGCGCGTCGGCGCTGATCCGCTTGCGATCAAACCGCATATGCTGCTCGCGCATCGCGCGCAATGCGGCCGCCAGCGCGCCCACCGAATGATCGGGCGTGATCATACCGTTTTCGGCGGTCACGATGTCGGCCGGCCCGCCGCTCGGGGTTGCCACGACAGGCACCCCGAGGGCCAGCGCTTCGATGACGACGACGCCGAAGGTTTCGCGGATGCTGGGCAGGACGAAACAGTCGGCGGAGGCGAGCTCAGCCGCCACCTGGTCGCGGCCGAGGAAACCGAGAAAGTCCACTTGCTGAGCGATACCGAGGGTGCCGGCCAGCTCCTTGAGCTGCGGCCCCAGCGCCCCGGCACCACCGATTCTGAGCGCCACGTCGGCGCCGCGAAAAGCCTCGGCGAAGGCGCGGATCAGCAATGCGTGATTCTTGTTCTCGTCAAGGCGCCCGATGCTCAGGAACGTGAACTTCTCGTGCCTGCCGGCAGGCGGCGGCGGTGCCAGGTCGATCACGTTGGGCACGACGATAAAGGGTTCGGGCAGCGCCTCGAACAGATCGTTCATCCTTTGCGCCAGCGAGCTGCTAACCGCGATGTTCCTCGCACTGTTGCGCAGTGTCTCCTCGAAGCGGGCGTGCAGCTCGCGCGGATAGGTATCGGTGACGAAACTGCTGCTGTGCTCTGTCAGCACGAAAGGGATATTGTGACGCCGCCCGATCTCGGCAGCGGCCAAGCCTGCATATTGCAGGTTGTGCGCATGCAGGCAATCGGGCCGCCCTTTCTCGCGGATATAGGTTTCAGCTGCCTCGACCAGGTTCCTGATGTTGATGCGATGGACTTTTTCCGGCGTTGTGAAACGCAGGGGCAGCCAGCTTTTGCTGAACTTGCGCACCACCATCCCGCTGTCGGTGAGCTCGCGCCCCGGCCGCCCACGGAATGTGAGCACGTCCCGCAAGGGCAGCAGACCACCGCTGACCACCCCCACCGTCGCGCCGTGACGGCTCAACGCCGCGACTTGGTGCTGCTGGAAGATGCCGCCTAGCGGTACTGTCGGGATCAGGTAGGGCTCCGAGCTGAAAACCAGAATATGCATGTCGGGCTTCTGGCTCAAGCGAATGCTTTGCGCAAGCGGCGTAGCACATTGGCGCAGAAGTCCCATAGCGGCTGCTCGGACGGATAGGCGGTGTGCGCGATCTCCGGACGGGCGATGTAGGCTGTCAGGTCGGCTTCGCCCCAACCCATCTTCTTGAGGAAATACTGACGGTCCTCATTCAACTGGGCGAGACTTGGATAAGGAATTTTCTCGAGATCGGCCAATGCAGCCGCCCGGTCCATCTGGCCGGAGGCCACCAATGTGCCCAGATGCAGTTTGCGTTTGTCGACGCCAAACTTGTTCGGCAGGATGTAGCCTTGATAGAAACGGGTGAAGATCGATTCGTAGTGCTTGTAGGGGTAAGGCTTGTAGCCATACTCGTCCTGCAGCTTACGCAAGACCTCCGCTTTGTTATACGGCATCAGATCGAGAATCGAGGTCCAGCGGATACCGTTGACGAAGCGGAAGCGGAAGAAGTCGATGGTACCGATGGCGGGGAAGGTGCTCAGCCGGATGTTGGCGAAGCGTTTCGCGATCGCACGAATATTCTTTTTGTCGAACTTGTTCCAGTTCCAGCCGGTGGGCATGCGCATGCCTTCCGTCGACGAATTGGTGCCTGCCAGAATATAGCGGATACCGTACTTGGCCGCTTCGCGGTAATTCACCGCGACTGCCGCGTTGTCGTACAGGAGTTCGACGTCGAGCACATCCGCATCGAAGAAGGACTGCATCAACTTCCGGTATTCATGCCAGTCGATCACGTGGGTGTGCAAATCCACGCCGAGACGCTGGACGAGCGATGCGATGTTGTGCTGAGCCAGTTCGGAGTTCCAGCCGTTATCCATGTGGACCGCAAGCGGGCGCAGGCCCAGCTCGATCGCACGCACCAGTACCCACGAGCTGTCGACACCTCCCGACACGCCGACGATGCAGTCGTACGGTTTACCAGCGCCGGCCTTTTTGACTTTCGCAACCAGATCCGCAAGCTTGGCGTCCTTGCGGCCGTCGACGTCGTTCAGAATGTGACCGCATTGCGCCAGATACTCGGTGCAGTAGTTGCATACGCCATCCGCATCGAAGCTGATGTGCGGGACGCTGCTGTCCATGATGCAGCGCGAGCAGATTGTTTTTGATTCCGTCATTTCTTTGCTCCAACAATTTTTTCCAGATCCTCGTAGCGAGGATACGTAATCAGTACGGCCCGGTGCGGTCCGTGAAAGACGAACAACGCGCCTGCCGACACGGCCGAGGCGCCCGCTTCGATCGCGGCCTTGAAGTCCTCGAGCTTGCCGGCGCCGCCGGCCGCGATCAGGGGCACTTCGACCAGGCCGCAGGCCTGGCGGATCGAATCGATGTCATAGCCGCCGAGTTCGCCGTCGTTGTCGACCGCGTTGAGCATGACTTCGCCGGCGCCTGCCTCCACGCCGATGCGCATGAATTCGGTCCAGCCGCGCGACTCGTTGGCGCCGGTGCGCGCGTTGTACAGGCGGGTGCGGCGCAGCCAGTCACGCTTGATGTCGACCGACAGGACCACCGCCTGGCTGCCGAAACGGTTGGCAATCTGGGTGATCAGGGCAGGGTTCTCCATGGCCGCCGACTGCAGGCAGATCTTCTCGACGCCGCAATCGAAGATGCGCGCGGCCGCGTCGAGCGTGCGCACGCCGCCGCCATAGCACAGCGGCATGAAGCATTCGCCGGCGATCTCGTTGATCAAGGCGAAATCGGGCTCCCTGCCCTGCTTCGACGCCTGGATATCGAGCACGATCAGCTCGTCGACCTCTTTTTCGTTGAAGATCCGGATGGCGTTGACGGGATCGCCGACGTATTTCGGGTTCTTGAACTTGCGGGTCTTGACCAGGCCGCCGTTCTGCAGCAGCAAGGTCGGGATGACGCGGTTATTCAGCATGGTCCCACTCTAAAAAATTCTTGATCATCGCCATGCCGAATCGGTGGCTTTTTTCGGGATGGAACTGGGCCCCGAACAGGTTGTCCTTGGCGAAAGCGGAGACGAAGCTGCCGCCGTATTCGGTGGTCGCGATCACGTCTTCCGGATTGCTGCAGCTGACGCGGTAGGAATGGACGAAGTAGTAGCGGGTGCGCTCCAGCTCGTTGTCGAGCAGGCCGTTTTCGCGCTTGAGTTCGAGCGTATTCCATCCCATGTGGGGGATGGGCAGGCGGGTTGCCTGGTCAAACTCGAACTTCTTCACTTCCGCATCGATCCAGCCGAGGCCCGGCATCACGCCTTCGTCGCTGCGCTTGCACATCAGCTGCATGCCCAGGCAAATGCCGAGGATCGGGATGCGGCGCACCAGCGCCGCCTCGTTGAGCGCCTCGACCAGGCCCTTTTCGGCCAGCTGGGCCATGCCGTAATCGAAGGCGCCGACGCCCGGCAGGATCGCGATCTGCGCGGCGTCGAGCTCGCGCGCGGTGGAGACCCGCTGGGCCTTGCCGCCGACCTTCTCGATCATCCGGATCACCGAGCCGACGTTGCCTGCGCCATAGTCAATTACTGAAATCATAGGTTTTCTCTCTCTCAATCGGTCTGGGCGGCGGCAGTCTGCTGCACAGGCGGCGCTGCGGGCTTCCTGCCGCGCCGCAAGCCTGCCCCCAGCTCGGCCAGGACGCTACGGTTCAAGACCAGGCAGGCGATGGCGACCAGCTGCCAGGCGCAGGTCCAGAATACGGAAAACTGCTCCCCGCTCAGTGCGAACAGTACCGACACCAGGGTAATCACGCCCAGGGGCAGGTACAGCTTGCTGCGGCGCATCGGGGCCCAGGCGCGCATCGAAATCTCGCTGCGCATGACCAGCATCGCGAAGAATGCGATCGCCGTGGATACCGCGGCGCCGGTGGCGCCGAGCGGCGGGACCAGCAGCAGGTTCCCGCCCAGGTTGATCGCGCCAGCCAGCAGTGCGCTGAACATCACTGGCACGTTCTTGCGCACGATGCCGGCCCCGATGCCGCTCACTTCGGCGGTCGCGTACAGAACCGGCGGCACCATGCAGGCGCACAGCAGGTACTGGACCGCGCCATAGTGGGCGGGCAGCAGGAAGCGCAATGTCCAGCTGAACGCGCCGGCAAGCGCGATTAGGGTGCTGCCGAGCGCCACCAGCTTGTGCGCGACCGCCTCGATCCGCGGGCCGCAATCGGGTTCGTCCGCCCACCGGTAGGCGGTCGGTATCCAGATCGTGGTGAACAGAACCGACAGCGTGCCGGCCACGGAGGCGATGCCGACGGCGATCGAATAATTGCCCAGCTCCGTGAAGCTGCTGAGGAAGCGTAGCGAGACCTTGTCGAGCGCTTCCACGCCCCAGAACGCGAGTCCCGACACCATCAGCGGCATTCCGTAGCGCAGCAGGTCGCCAGCGCCAAAGACATTGCCCCCGGCGGCGGCGCGGCCGAGCCAGACGTGGCGCGTATTGAAGGCGAAGATCAGCATCGCCGCGACGATGCCGGCCACATGGGCCGACAGCAGCTGAGGCAGCCCGCGCTCGCCGCCCGCCAGATAGATGAACAGCAAAATGCCCAGGAAGATCAGCTTGGGCAGGAGCTGGCTCATCGAGAACGCGAGCCCGCGCTCTTCCATCCTCAGGATCAGCGAAAAATAGCGCGAGCAAAAGGCGGTGGCGATGGTGAGGACGATCACCCCGGCCAGGCCGGCGCTGTCCACTCCGACGACGGCTCGGGCCAGGCCCTGCGGGTCCAGCGCCAGCGCGGCGGCCGCCCCCAGGGCGAGCAGCAGGAGGCCCGGGCCGATCGCCATGCGGAACAGGGCGCGGCCATCCTTCGCCTGATGGTACTCGCGCAGATAGCTCTGGTCCAGGCCGAGGCCGAAGACGATGATCGCCAGGCTGGTGACGGTCTGAAGCATGGCGATACGGCCGATATCGGCCGCACCGAACATCCAGGTCGACACGGGCAGGCTGACGGCGCCAAGCACTGCGGCGCCGACCGGACCGACCGCAAACCCGAGTATTTTGCTTCGCTTCATCTCGTCTTCAGGAAGTGGATACCTTCGCCAGGCGCCGGCCTTACTTGGTGCTCGCCACCAGCGTCTTGACGATCAGCGCCATCGTGGCCTCGTCCAGGTCCGGCGACATCGGCAAGCTCATCACTTTCTGAGCGAGCTTGCGGGTGACCGGCGTGTCGCCGACGACCGACATGTCCTTGTAGGCCGGCTGCTCGTTGAGCGGAATCGGATAGTGGACCGCGGTCGGTACGCCGCACTCGCTCAGCGCAGCCTGGACCTGGTCGCGGTTCTCCACGAACACCGAGTACTGCGCGAACACGCTGGTGCGGTCGGCGCGCTGCTGCACGCGGCTGATGCCTGCCTCGTCGAGCATGCGGTTGTAGAGCGCGCCGAGTGCCAGGCGCTGTTCGACCTCCCACTCGAAGCGTTCGAGCTTGGCCAGCACAATGGCGCACTGCAGCGTGTCCATGCGGCCGCCGACGCCGACGCGGGTATGGACGTAGCGGCGCTCCTGGCCATGCACGCGGATCTCGCGGCAAGCCTTGGCGATCGCGTCGTCGTTCGTGAAGATGGCGCCGCCGTCGCCGTAACAGCCCAGCGGCTTGCTCGGGAAGAAGCTGGTGCAACCGATCGACGACAGGTTGCACGATTTGCGACCCTTGTAGTCGGCGCCGAAGCTCTGGGCCGCGTCTTCGATGACCGGCAGGTTGCCGTGGCGCGCAGCGATCGCGTTAAGTTCGTCCATGTCGGCAGGCTGGCCGTACAGGCTGACCGGCATGATGGCCTTCGTGCGCGGCGTGATCGCCTGCTCGACCAGGGTCACATCGATATTGCCGGTATCGGCCTCGACATCGACGAACACCGGGGTGGCGCCGACCAGGGCGATCACCTCCGCGGTGGCGGCGAAAGTAAAGGCCGTAGTGATGACTTCATCGCCGCGGCCGATACCCAAGGCCATCAGGCTGATCAGCAGCGCCTCGGTGCCGCTGGAGACGGTGATGCAGTGCTTGGAGCCCGTGTAGTCCTGCAGCTTCGCTTCGAGTTCCTTCACTTCCGGGCCCATGATGTACTGGCCGTGCTCGAGCACCGCGTTGATGCGTTCCTGGATCCGCGGCTTGAGCGCCTCGTACTGGCTCTTCAGGTCGATGAAGGGAATTACTGGGCTTGGCATGTGCAGGCTCCGTTGTCGAGTTTATAGAGATTTCCGGTTTGCGGGCAGCGCGCCTCGGCCGTGCCGGTCAGCGGCAGCTCGAGGCGCTCGCCGTGCTGGCTCATCCAGCCGACCTGCCGCGCTGGCACGCCAACCATCAGCGCATAGGGCTTGACGTCCCGGTTGACCACCGCGCCGGCGCCGATAAATGCATACTCGCCGACGGTGACACCGCAGACGATAGTGCTGTTAGCGCCCAGGGTCGCGCCGCGCTTGACCACGGTACGGCGGTACTCATGCTTGCGGCTGACGGCCGAACGCGGGTTGTAAACATTGGTGAACACCATGCTCGGCCCGCAGAACACGTCGTCCTCGAGAGTCACGGCGTCGTAGATGCTGACGTTGTTCTGCACCTTGCAGTTGTTGCCGATAACGACATCATCGCCAACGAAGACGTTTTGGCCGAAGGAGCAGGCAGCGCCAATACGGGCCTTGCCGCTGATGTGTACCCAATGCCAGATCCGGCTGCCCGCGCCGATCTGGGCGCCTTCGTCGACGATCGCGGTCGGGTGGACGGTATAGTCGCTCATACTCAGAACTCCAGCGGCAGCGACACGGTCTTGCCGTCGCGTGCGGACAGGTAGGCGGCGATCAGCAGTTCCAGCGACTTCAAGCCTTCGCGGCCGTCGGTTTCCGGCTCGGCATTGCCGCGCATAACGTCGATCACATTGCTGTAGTACAGCGGGTGGCCGAAACCATAGACCGATGTGGTCTCGTAGTTGGCGTCGTTGATCTGCTGGTCGTAGTCGCAGGGTTCGGCGAACTCCCACAACTGGATGTCGTTAACCGCCACGCCGCCAACACGCACCGTGCCCTTTTCGCCGAGGATGGTGATGCTGCCTTCGAGGTTCTTGGGATAGGTCAGCATGGTCACGCTCATCGAACCGAGCGCGCCGTTGCGCCACTTGACGTTGAGGACGCCCGTGTCTTCGACTTCGATGTCGCGGGTCGTGCTCATCATCGCCTGCACCTTCTCGACCGGCCCGATCAGCCAATCGAGCAGGTCGACGTAGTGGCTGGCCTGGTTCATGAAGGCGCCGCCGTCGAATTCCCAGGTGCCGCGCCAGCCGCCCTGGTCGTAGTAAGACTGGGGGCGGGTCCAGAACACGTTCAGGTGGACCATGTGGATCTTGCCGAATCGTTTTTCTGCTACGGCGCGCTTGAGCAGTTGCAGCGTGGTGTTGCGGCGGTTCTGCTTGACCACGAACAGGCGCACGCCGGCTTCGTCGCAGGCGCGCACCATACGCAGCCCATCGTGCCAGCGGGTCGCCATCGGCTTTTCGGTCATCACGTGCACCTTGTGGCGCGCGGCGATGACGGCTTGCTCAGGATGGGCGCCGCTCGGTGTGCACAGCACCACCATGTCGAGCTTTTCCTCCGTCAGCATGTCTTCAAGGTCGCCATAACCCGGGACGCCGTATTTATCGACGTGCGCGGCCAGCGTCTTCGGATCGATGTCGCAGACGGCGGCCAGCTCGACGTGCTCGGCGTGTTTTTCGAGGGAGGCGAAGTGATTCGACGAGATCCGGCCGCAGCCAACGATGGCAATACGGATCTTCCGGCCGACGATCGGCGTGTAATGGCGCATGGGAGGTACCTTGAACTGATGTTATTTAAAGACGGAAAACAGTAAAGCCGGCATCGGCTGCAGCTTCCTGGTTGTAAAGGGCCTTCACGTCGGCCAACACTGGCTTGTCGCCACGGCAATAGCGGCGCAAGGTGGCGGGCGTGAGCACACGGAAATCGTCGTGGCCAACCGCGACGACCAGTGAGTCGACCGGCCGGTCGGCATCCACCGTCCCCAGTTCCAGGCCATATTCATGCCGGACCTCGGCGGCGTCGGCCCATGGATCCATTGCGACGACCTCGACGTTCCACTTCTTCAGCTCGTTGATCAGATCGATGACCTTGCTGTTACGGATGTCGGGGCAGTTTTCCTTGAAAGTGACGCCGAGAACGCCGACAGTGCTGCGCGCGACATCGATGCCGTTCTTGAGCATCAGCTTGATCACGTTGCGGGCGGCGTAACGTGCCATGTTGTCGTTGATACGGCGGCCGGCAAGAATCACTTGCGGGTGGTAACCCACTTCCTCTGCCTTGTGGGTCAGGTAGTATGGATCGACACCAATACAATGTCCACCGACCATGCCCGGCCGGAAAGGCAGGAAATTCCACTTGCTGCCCGCAGCTTCGAGGACCTGAGTCGTGTCGATGCCGAGCCGCTCGAAGATCACAGAGAGCTCGTTGACGAGTGCAATGTTCAGGTCGCGCTGGGTGTTCTCGATCACCTTGGCCGCTTCCGCCACCTTCAGGCTTGCGGCCGGGAAGGTGCCTGCAGTGATGATGGAAGCGTACAGGCCGTTGACGGCTTTCGCAACTTCCGGGGTCGAGCCGCTGGTGATCTTCTTGATCTTGGTGAGCGTGTTGACCTTGTCGCCAGGATTGATGCGCTCAGGACTATAGCCGCAGAAAAAGTCGCGGTTGAAGCTCAGGCCAGACATCTTCTCGAGCACGGGAACACATACTTCTTCAGTACACCCAGGGAAGACGGTCGATTCGTAGATGACGATCGCGCCCGGGCCGATGGCCTTGCCGACGGTCTCGCTGGCCTTGATCAGCGGTGTCAGGTCGGGGCGATTGACCTTGTCGATCGGCGTCGGAACAGTCACGATGAAGATGCCGCATTCAGTCAGCTCGGCCGGATCGCAGCTGTAGCGCAGTTGGGTCGAGGCGGCCATTTCCTCGGCAGTGACTTCCAGCGTGCTGTCCTTACCCGACTTTAGTTCGTCGATCCTCGCAGGATTGATGTCGAAGCCAAGCACGGGCCGGATCTTGCCGAACTCGACTGCAAGCGGCAGGCCGACATAACCCAGGCCCAGAATCGCGATCTTCTTTTTACTGATGTCCAAAATTTACTACTCCACGTTCACGTATTTTGCTTCTTATCAATGCACATGTGCCAGTCGGGCGGATACATTGCATCTGTCCTTGCGCCAGGCTCAGCTGTTTCGCGCCTGCCTCGCCTCTTCCTTGCCTACTTCCAGCTCGAGCGCGTCGATCTCCGCTTTGAGCGCGTCGTATTCGTCCAGCTTGCGTTTCAAAAACACACTGGCGAGGGCCGCTTTCTGAGCTATCCCATGCGGCGTCAGTATGTACACGTAACCAAACTTGTTCCTGCTGTGGCTGAAGTTCTGCATCTTGACCCAGCCCTTTGCGATCAGCGCTTTAAGGCAATAGTTCAGGCCGCTTACGCTGACACCCAGGCGCTCCGCCAGTTCCCGCTGAGTGAGGTCCGGATCGTCCTGCAAGATGCGCATAACCCGGAAATAGGTATCCTCTTGCCTGCTAGCTTGTCGACTACTCATCGGATGCCTGTGTCTACGGGATAGGCCAGTGCACGAAACACCGCCGCTCAGGGATGCGAGGCCCTGCCGGGCGATAAATATCACGGCGCTCAATGTTTGTTCGAAGTTGAACAATTCTACGCTGTCCACGGCGAACTGAACACTTACAAACGAAATTTATTTATCGGTTACAAGGTTTCACCGCCTTGCAAACGATGGCGCCAGCTTTACTTTCCGCGGAACTGCCGCTTGAATTCTTCCCACTGGCGCGCTGCGCCGGGATCCTGCAGCGCGCGCTGTTTCAGGTCCAGGAACAGCACCGCGAGCATCGTCGCAGCCAGCGCCAGGATGGTCAGCGTGACCACGAAGAGCGCACGCTTCGGTTTGATCTTCCGCTCCGGCTCGATGGCGGCATCGAGCACCTGAATGATGGCTGGATCCTTCGCCTCATCCAGACGCGCGACCTCGTACTGCTTGGCCAGCAGTTCGTAAAGCATCTGGTAATACTTCACGTCCCGCAGTAGCTGGATATTTTCGACACCCTTGCCCTGAATTTCTCCGCCCTCGGCGCCCGGGCGTCCGTTTTCCAGGCTCGACAGTTCTCTGCGCAGGCTGGCCAGTTCTTCCGCGGCGCGCCGGTAGTCCGGATGCGATTCGGTCACGAACGGACGCATGGCGTTCAACTGGATTTCCTTGGCCGATGCCTGGGCCCTGAGCCGCGCCACGGTTTCCACCACAGCCTGGCTTTGCATATCCACACTAACGACGCCGCGCGTGTCGAGCACCGATTTCAGTGCCACCTCCGACTTGGCCAGGTTATTTTTCGCAAGCTCGAGCTGGCGCTCGAAGAACAGGCGGCGCTGCGAGGACTCGGTAACGGCCAGGACCTTTGTCAGGGACAGCAGTTCCTCGACGTAGGCATTCGCCAGCGGAGCGACCAGCTTCTTGTTCTCTCCCTCGACCTGGATGCTGATCATCCCATCCTTGCCGGTCACGATCGCGGTATTTGCCTCAAGTGCCGCGCGAATCAGCTGCGGGGACTCCTCGCCGTATTCCTTCGCCAGGCCGAAACGCGCAATGAGCTTGTCCGCAATCGTACGGCTGCGCAGCATGCCGACATACAGTTCGTTCGGACTCTTCAGTCCCGCCACGCCGGCGGCCGCACCTGCCATGCCGCCCAGTTGCGACAACAAGGCTGCGGCACTGGATTGGGCTTGCTGCGGAGGGAGCAATTTCGTTTCGGCACGATAAATATTGGGCAAGGCGATGCTGATTGCCGCTGCCACCAAGGCGACCACGAACGGGACACCGACGATTAGTTTCCTGGACCGGGCAAGCGCCGTCATAAGACCCAGCGGACCCGATGCGCCTGACTGGTCGGTCTCGCTAGCTTGCGATGCGGCCATTTGAGTTTGATTCATATTCCTGAGTCACTAATTTTCAGCTTGCCGATGTGGAGCCGGCCGCTGGCCGGCGCATCACACGCCTCAATCTTTCAAGGTCTTGATCGCTGCCGCGCCCAGACCGAAGTTGGCGAAGATCTGCGCCCATTCGCGGGTACCCTTCGTGAACTTGGTCCACGCGGTTTCCTTGTCAAATTTTTCAGGGATGACAATGCTATCGCCAGGCATGACCTCCATGCTGCCGACACCCGTGGACAGCCAGCCGCCCGTCGCATTCGTCACCACCGTGCCGTCGACGCGGATGACGAACACGTTATCGATGTCGGCGTCGGCGGTCAGGCCGGCGACACGCAGATAATCCTTCACGCGGCTGTTCGTACGCCACAAGGGCGATGCTTCCGCGTTAACTGCACCGAAGACATGCACGAACTCGGGACGCGAGGGGATGACTAGACGGTCGCCATTAACGAGCTTAATTTGCGGCAGACGCGTGAACGACTTTTCCTGAGGCTCGATACCAAAAGCGATACGGCCAGTCGGCTTGAGCTGGCGGAAGCGGCGGATCGCTTCTTCGGCGATCTGCATTTCCACCTGGCGCTGCGAAGCGGCAGCCGCCGCGTCCGCGGCACTCATAGCCCCAATATTTGCAATGCCCTTCGCCTGCTGCGAACGAAGCTGCGCCTCGAGGCGGATCGCAGCCTTTTCCAAATTGATTTCCTGTTCCTTGCGTACCTGTTCGCGGTAAAACGCCGTACCGAACAAATAAGCATTGGATGTCGGACCACCGGCTTTGGCAAGCAAGGACTGCAAGGTTTCGCCCGCACTCATCTGGTAGACCCCGGGCACATTGACCTCCCCTTCCACGCGCACGAGCACACGCCGCTTGTCCATCGGCACAGCCACGTCATCCTGGGAAAAGATCGTGACAGTATCACCCGGCTGCAGCTGAACATTGTCCGGTCCATTCGGCTGACTAAAGATGTTTCCGAGGTGGAAAGGAATCAGTTTGACCGACAAATCTTGGCGGTTGACACGTTCGACGACAGCATACTCCCAGTTGATTTCGTCGATCAGGTTGCCAATACGCGCAGCGATGGAATCGGAGTGATCGATGTCGATAGGCCGCTCATCCTTCGCCCTGACCGCATTATTCTGGCGGCGCACCGATTCGCGGCTGATGAGGTATTCCTTGCTAGGAATGAGGTCGCTCACGCGCATGCCTTCGCGGAAAGGCGCGCGCACCGGCTGGTCAACATTCCCGCGCAGAACCACTGCATTGGAGAAATCCGGTGTAATCGACGTGACATTCAACAAATCGCCGCTCTTCAGCGTGCGCTTCAGACCTTGCCCATCGAGCGCGAACTGCTCAACGCTGCGTGGACGGTTCCGGTTAGGGTCGATCCGCTCGAGGAACGCGCGGCGCGGGTCAGCCAGCACCGGCAGCCCGCCTGCGATGTCAAGCATGGATTCGACGGATTCGTTGTTCGATTTGAGTTCGTAGATGGCGGGAGCATTCACTTTGCCAACCAGTGCGACAAAGCCTCCAGCTGGAGGGATATAGATAGAGTCGCCATCCTGGAGCAGGATGTCACCGGATTTGTCGCCTTTGGCGATAAACGCATACAGGTCGAGCTCCGCCACCATCTTGCCGGCCCGCTTGACCTGCACGTGACGCATGCTGCCATTGACATTGGGGCCGCCACTAGCGAACAGCCCCGTGACCAGGGTGGACAGACTCGACACGGTGTACGTCCCCGGACGCTTGGCCTGACCGACCACATACACTGTGATGGCTCGCAACTGCCCGAAATTGACGCTGATCGTCACCCCCTTGTACAGGCGAGCAACGGCGCTGCGGATCACGGCTTCAGCGTTGCCGGCCTTGATACCTCCAAGCTCGATCGTGCCGATGGTCGGAATGGTGATGGTCCCATTGCGGTCGATGGTAGTCCGAAAGTCGATATCGATCGTTCCCCAGCCGCGGATCATCAGTTCGTCGCCGGGACCAAGCGGGTGATCAGCCGGAACCGGGGCGTTCGAAATGGGCGCGAAGGTCGAGCGCGTGTTGGCAAAGAACTCGGAGCCGTAAATCGGCAGCACCTTTCCAGTGTTATCGAGAACAAATTTCTGGAAGTCGCTCAACTCATCCCTCTTAAAGCGCATCTGGCCCGGACGCTGGAAGCCACGCTCCCGTTGCTGGAGCAACTCGGACTTCTTGAGGCTCTTGCCCTGCTGCAACCCAGTCTGACGTTCCGCGCGCCCGGTACGATCCAACCTGCCAGACTGGTCGTAGTCCCCACTCCCCACTTCCTCGCCGTACTCGTCGTACTGCTGATACTCATCATACTGACGCGTCCGCCCCTTTTCGTCGACGAAACCCTCACGTCGATCCAGTTGATCCGCTGCGCTGCGGCTGTCGCCTTCGCCGGCCACGCCAGCATTCGTAATGCTTAATTTACGAGACTGCGTCGATACCGATGGCGTGACCGGATAGTCCTGTCCGAACAGATCGCTGGATTGACTCGACTGCTGGGCATGACCCGCAATGGAAGTGATGGCCAGAGCAACGGCCAGGACAGTACGATTGATCTTGGACATCGGTTACCTAGTGAGGAAAGCTGAGGGCGCTACTTTAAGAGAACACGAGATGATACCGCAAAGCCATTAGGGTTTGGAAATAATTTATTACCAAAGTCGCACAGGATTGACGCTCAAGTGACTAGACCAAGCTGTTGTGCTTTCAGCCTCAGTCTTTTCGCGTGAGAATTGGTGATTTTTATAAAAATATGTATAAGAATACACAAGAAAAGCGCTCAGCATTAGGACGAGAATACGCTACAGTTTTATAAAAATCAGCCACTTAGCTCACCACATCTGCTTATGAAAAGATGAAGGGCCAAGAACAGCATTGCGCAAAAAAGGCGAGTATAGACTGTTATTTCTTACCACTTGATTATTCGCTTTTATTCTCGAGGCGCGGCAAACAAGACTAAAATCGGGAACAACTAAAAAACCGCAAAGCCAGCAAAAAAGGGCCTACCCCGGAAAGTCGTATAGATTTTGCAAATCGAAATCATGCGCAGCAAAAGTCGGAGACAATGCAGGCTTTGTCCGCCCGCTCTCCTGCAATTTACCTTGCGGCATGGCGGCTGAGAGGCTTGATATCGAATTCTTCCACTGCGACAGTTGGAGCGACCCGCACGACGCGCGGTTTGATCGATGCTACCCATGCATAGGCGGCACAGTATACGAGGAAACTCGCAGCGGCAGCCCATGCCAGGAACACCGGGGTATCAAAGTACCCTGTCGAAGCCAAAGCTGGGAGCGCGGCCACGCTCCATACGAAAGGCGATACCGAGGCATTGCGCAGCGGCGCAGGTAAGGCACGGAAATAATGCGAAGATATATTTGTCTTGATTAGGCTGTGCAAGTGCCGGCTGTCCGGCATTCCCGGATGATGGCGGCACCACAGCCGGCGCAAAATAGTAAACAGGGTTTCAAAAATCGGATAGGCGCAAGCAAGGAATGGGGCCCACGGCGAGACCGTTGGATTTCGATGGACCAGCATTACCGACATCCAGGCCAGCAAAAAGCCGAGCAGGTAAGCCCCGCCGTCGCCAAGGAATAATTTACCGAACGGGAAATTCACCAGGAAGAAGCCGGCCGTGACGGCGCAGATCAGGAAGCACAGCTGCGCCAGGTGCGCGTCGCCACACCCGAGTGCGATCAGCCCCAGCGCGCCCATGCTGATCATCAGTGTCCCGCTGGCCAGGCCATTGAAACCGTCGATGATGTTGAGCGCATTGGCGACGCCGCCGACCGCGAAGGCCGTGAACAGGACCGAGAACGGCACCCATGCCAACAGGGCATCCAGCGGTCCGACACCGATATGGCGCAGGCTGGCGTCGGTCAGCCACCAGCACAGCACCCCGCTGGCCATCGTGGCCAGCAGGCGCGCCCGCACCGACACGTTGCGCGTCAGGTCTTCGACCAGTCCGAAGCTGAAGGCGGGCAAGCCGGCCACCAGCACCGGAAACAGCAATTCCTGCTGCGGCTCGGGCAGAAGCGCCAGGGCCAGCCACAGGCCGGCGAAGATGGCCGCGCCACCGATGCGCGGTGTCGGGGTGATGTGGAATTTCTGGACGCCGTGGGTGGCGTCGAGCGAGTAACGTCCGTGCCAGCGCTTCGTCCAGACGAGCAGAAGCGAGCAGACCAGGGTCGCGGCGAATCCAATTCCGAAGCTATCGACTGGCAGGGCAAGATTGTTCATAGAATCACTTTTTGTTATCCCATCAATTCTAGCGCAGACTGCGAAAGCAGCAGCCAAATCGTGCGGCGTCGCGCAACACGCCAAGACCTGGATCATCGCCGACGTTGCTGGGGCGTAAGCGGCTGATTCTAGCGAGTTTGCGATCGTACAATCAACGCGCCCGAAACATCTCCTACTATTTACAGACAATTTGTTACATATTTCCACTGGGAAATCTAGGGAATGAGGCAAAAAGGAGACACGATGGGCTCTCTTACCCGCTGTTTGTCACTCTTCTGCCTGGCGGCCAGCATGGCGCCAGTGCCTGCCCTCGCTCAGCAGCCCGCCGGACTGCTCGACGCCCGCGCCCGCCTGCTGGAAGCGGAAACCCGGCAAGCCATTGCCGAGGCCGAGCGCGCCGAGCTGCTGGCGCGGCTCCCGCCGGCGCAAGCCAAGCCCCTGAGCGGCGCCGTCGACACCCGCCAGTTTGGCGCCGCCGGGCTGGCGCGCGCCTTCGACCTGGCCCTCGAGCTGGCGCAAGAGGTCTGCGCCGTCCTGCCGGCGGACCGCCCCACCCTGCTCTACGACCCGGCCACGGCCCAGGGCATGATGGCCGCGCGCGCGGTCGAAGCCGCCCTGGTGCGCCTGAGTGAGGACCTGGCGGCGCGCAACCGCGAACTGGCACTTTATATCGAAGCCCACACGCCGGCCGAGGGTGCGCCGCGCGCCCTGCCGCTGGCCTGGTTGGCCGTGCCGCCGGCCACCCTGCGCGCCGCCGCCGACCTGGCCGCCCTGTTCAAGGGCGACACCACCCTGGCCGGCATCGGCTACGGAGACGGCGCACGCGCCCTGTTCGCCAGCGCCATGGCGCGCAGCTGCCCGGCGCGGCTGGCGGGCCTGGGCGGCGGCTATCTTGGTGAACTCGACTGGTCACGCCACGAGCGCCTGCTGGGAAGGGTGCGCGCCCTCGGCGGCCACCGGGCCACCCTGGCCCAGCATGCGGAAACCCTGGCCCGGCTGGCCGGGGGCGCCAAGGGAGAGCTCAAGAAGGAATTGGCGGCGATGGAGGATGCCGTCCGCGCCCACCTCAAGTCGGTCGACGCCTTCGTCGACTCGCTGAAGGCGGGGGAAGCGAGCGACAAGAGCCCGCTGTTCGTGGCGGCGCGCTACCTGGGGCAGGCGGAGCGCAGCGAAGGAGCGCTGGTGCTGGACGTCGACGTGCGGCTGGAGGGCATGAGCGTGGTGCGCGACAACTTGTTCACGGGGCAGAAGCTGGCGCTGTCGGGGGTCGCTTTCCTCTGGTACCGGCTGCACGAAGCGGACGGGAGGCTGGTGAAGGCGGACGCGCTAAGGCGGATCACGCGGCCGGTGGAGGTGCGCCTCGGTGGGGATCGTGCTGGAGATGGGTTCTGGGCGGCTGCGCCGAACCGGTGATAGCGATTTGCCGGCAAACTTGGATCCCGGCCTTCGCCGGGACGACGCTGTTTTAGAGTGCGGAAATACGGCGTAAACAACTTCGGACACGTTGCTCGGCACGTCGTCCCAGCGCAGGCCACCAGCGCCAATTACTTCTCCAAACGCTTCACCACCTGCTCGATCGCCCCAAAAATCGACTTCCCCTTCTCATCCAGCATCTCGATCCGGATCGTATCGCCAAAGCGCATGAAGGGCGTCGAGCCCGCCCCATCCGCGATCATCTCCAGGCAGCGCTTCTCGGCGATGCACGAATACCCGCGCGATGCGTCCTTGTTCGACACCGTCCCCGAGCCGACGATGCTGCCGGCGCGCACGTTGCGGGTCTTGGCCAGGTGCGCGACCAGCTGCGGAAAGTTGAAGACCATGTCCACGCCCGCATCCGGCTGCCCCACCAGGTGGCCGTTCCACACCGAGCGCAACGGCAAATGCAGCTTGCCGCCGCGCCAGGCCTCGCCCAGCTCGTCCGGCGTCACCGCCAGCGGCGCGAAGCTGGTGGCGGGCTTGGATTGCAGGAAGCCGAAGCCCTTGGCCAGTTCGTCGGGAATCAGGTTGCGCAGCGAGACGTCGTTGGCCAGCATCAGGAGCCGGATCTGCTGGTGCGCTTCGTCCGGCGTCGCGCCCATGGGCACGTCACCCGTGACCACCGCCACCTCGGCCTCGAAGTCGATGCCCCACTCCTCACGCGCCAGCACGATGTCGTCGTGCGGCCCCAGGAAGTCGTCGCTGCCGCCCTGGTACATCAGGGGATCTTCCCAGAACGAGGCCGGCATCTCGGCGCCGCGCGCACGCCGCACCAGCTCGACGTGGTTGACGTAGGCCGAGCCGTCGGCCCACTGGTAGGCGCGCGGCAGCGGCGCCATGCAGCGCGCCGGGTCGAAATCGAAGGGGCGGCGCGCCCTGCCCTCATTCAGCTGGCGCGAGAGTTCGTCGAGCTGCGGACCGATGAAGGCCCAGTCGTCGAGCGCGGCCTGCAGGGTCGGCGCGATGCCGTCGGCGATGTGGGCGGTCTTGAGGTCGCGCGACACCACGGCCAGCTGGCCGTCGCGGGTGCCGTCGTTGAGGGTGGCTAGTTTCATGGGCGCTCCTGTTGGCGGGAGCGCCATTCTACGGGCCTCTTCAGTACTTGACCACTACGCCGGCGCCGACGCTGCGCTGGAAGTAGTTATAGTCGATCATGCTCTGGCCGTAGCCCGAGAACCAGTGCAGGTAGCCCTTGAGCGGGCCGGCCAGCGGGAAAGTCCAGCCCAGCTGAGTGGCGCCTTTGTCGGTGTGGAAGTTGTGGCGCAGCAGAGCCGACACTTCGTGGCCGCCCTCCAGGCGCCAGCTGCCGGCCAGTTCTCCATGCCCCAGGTAGTCGGCGATGTCCGGATTGTTGTCGTCTTCCAGCGATTCGTTCACGCGCTTCCACACCTTGGCGGTGACCGACAGCGGACCGCGCTCCAGCCCGACCTGGGCGTAGAAGCGGTTCCAGCTGCGCGACAAGGTCGAGGACTGGCCATTCGACTGGTGTACGAAACCGAGGTTCAGGAAGCGCAGGTTGGTGCCCAGGATGCCGACGTTCAACGGCATCACCGCCATCACTTCGGGCTGGTAGTTGGTCTCGCGGAAGGGGCTCGATGCTTCGTCGTTGGTCGCCTGCCAGAAGCTGTTCTGGGTATAGCCAAACCAGATGTCGACCGGCTTCTCGAACAAGGACTCGACTACTTTCATCTTGAAGCCGAGCTGAAATTCCAGTTCGGCCTTGGACAGGCCCTTGTTCAGGCCCGAGACGCGCCGAAACGGCAGGTAGGGCGCATCGTTGGGACGGTAAGTGCGCGTACCGATCAGATAGTTCGGATTGTGCGGGCGGAACGCGAAGACGCCGCGCTTGTCCCTGGGATCCAGCTCCCAGTGGCCACTCATCGTGTAACCGTTGGCCGCTTCGACCGTCGGGTCGACCGAGGCCACGGGATCGACCTCGCCCGTGCGCGGCGGCCCAAAGGCCGAGCTGGAGGGCGCGGCGCCGGCAGGACTCGCCGCTGCAGCGGCTTGGGCAGCAGCTGCGGCCGCAGATGCGGAGGACTGTGCCGATGCCAGGCGGTCGAAGCAGGCCAGGCGCTGGGCGTTGTCGAGGAGCGGCGTGCAGTCCGCCATCGACTGCGGCTGGCCCTGGGCCAGGGCGGAACTTGCAAACAGGAGGGAAATCAGGGACAGCGTGGGGCGTTCAAGGTGCATGGATGCTTCTTTTCGATAAGACAATAGCGCGGCGACCCTGTCCGGGCCGCCCTGATCTGTGAGTGTCGCGGAAATTGCTTATCGATGTCGCACGTGTTGCAGCCGTGCATTCACGGCTGCCGGGCCGGCGCCGCTCAGGCGGGCACGAGCATGTCGAGCTGGGCCTGCTCCAGGAAGCACCATTCGCCTTCGCGCAGGCCGAGGGCGTCCAGGGTCAGGCCGCCGATCTGGGAGCGGTGCAGCGCGCTGCAGTGGTTGCCCGCTGCGGCCAGCATGCGCTTGACCTGGTGATACTTGCCCTGCTCCAGCACGATCTCGAGCTGGTGCTCGCCACGCGGGATGCAGGAGACCGCCTTCAGCGGCGCCGGTTCGTCGTGCAGCTGCACGCCGGCCAGCATCTGTTCGACCAGGGCATCCGTGACCGGCTCGGCCGTGGTCGCCTGGTAGACCTTGGGCACGTGGCGCTTGGGCGAGGACTGGGCGTGGATGAAGGGGCCGTCGTCCGACATCAGGAGCAGGCCGGTAGTGTCGTGGTCGAGGCGGCCGACCGGCTGCACTTCACGCCAGGTGAACTGCTCCGGCAGCAGGGTCAGCACGCCGGGATGGTGACTGGGCTTGCGCGAGCACTCGTAGTTGGCCGGCTTGTAGAGGGCGATATAGACGTGCTCGCGGTAGCGCCATTCCTCGTCGAAGACGGTCAGGACCAGGTCCTGGGTGTCGAAAGTGGCTTTGAAATTGTCCTGGATCTCGCCGTTGACGGCGACATCGCCGTCCTCGATCAGGGCGCGGCAGTATTTGCGGGTACCGAAACCCTGGGATTGCAGGATGCGGTCAAGGGAGAGTTTACTCATGGGGCGAGACTTTAACAGAAGGGCTGGGGGTGGGAAAGGCGCTGCTGGGTGAGCAGACACGCGCCCGCCCGGCAGCACGTCGTTCCGGCGTAGGCCGGAACCCAAGCTTGCGTGCATTACTGAGAAATCAAACGTAGCCCCAGTTCACAAAACTTGGGTTCCGGCCTTCGCCGGAACGACGGGCTGGAGACACGGGTGGCCGATGTGCTCACTCGGCTCAACAGCACACCCATCCGCTTTCGCGCACCACTCCCCCGCCCAGCATGCAACCGTTCATTTGATAAGCGTCAAGCACCCCAAATTTCCGGTTGATAGACTTCAAAGCGTTAGGAATTTCCCTAATCGCTCTCCGGAATATTTACTCGACATATAGGAAGGCAATGCGCAAGCAGAGGACCACTACCGTGAACGACAATCTCGACACCGGACACCGACAGCCTTCCGCAGCCGAAGCCCATCAGGTACGGCAGCGCGTGGCGTCCAGCCATGCAGCGCTCTTTCCCACCCGGCTGGCGCTGGCGCGCTGGCGCCGTGGCGGCGATCTTCCCCATCTGCATGAGGGCAGCCCGCCCCTGCGCGCCGCCTGGTATGCGCGCGCGGTCCGCGAGCACCAGGCCTGGCTCGACCGCGGCGGCTTCGCCCAGCATGACGATTTCTGCCCCTTGTCCTCCGCTTCCCCGCAGCCGGAACCGGCACGCCCCGCCCTCGACGGCGACGCCCAGCACCTGGGTACCTGCACCTGACATGCATATAAATGGAAACGACGGCCGAAGCCGTCGTTCCCAATCCCGAGGGGGAATCACAACCATGAGGAATTGAATTCACTCGAAACTGCACGGCAGGTGCAGCGGGTAGCGCTCTTGCGTATCGTCCGATAACGAACAGGCTGGATTTAAGGGTATCGTCCGCCGCGGCAGCAACTACACCCTCACTATAGTCTCTTTGTCACCGGATGCAAGCAAAATCCAGTACAACCGTACTCGGTGTCTCTATTCTTAATGCAACTTCGGCAGGGTCCCGCGGGTCGCCGCCTTGACCGCGTTTTCGCCGACCGCCGCGCCGAATTTCTTCAGCACGCGCTCCGGCAAGCCTTCGTGCGCCGTATAGTCGACGATATCCTCGGCCTTGACGATGTCGCGCGCCACCGTGTCGACGGTGCCGAAGCCGTCCGCCAGTCCCATCTCGACCGCCTTGGCGCCGGTCCAGTACAGGCCGGAGAAGGTTTCCGGCGTTTCCTTCAGGCGCTTGCCGCGGCCGGCGCGCACCACCGAGATGAATTGCTGGTGGATCTCGTTGAGCATGGCCTGGGCATGCGCCTTGTGCTTGTCGGATTGCGGGCTGAAGGGATCCAGGAAGCCCTTGTTTTCGCCCGCCGTCATCAGGCGCCGCTCGACGCCCAGCTTGTCCATGGTGCCGGTAAAGCCGAAGCTGTCCATCAGCACACCCACCGACCCGACGATCGAGGCCTTGTTCACATAGATCCGGTCCGCCGCCGAGGCGATGTAATAGCCGCCCGAGGCGCAGATCTCGTCCACCACCACGTACAGCGGCTTGTCCGGATAGCCGCGCTTGAGGCGCTGGATCTCGTCGACGATGATGCCGGCCTGGACCGGGCTGCCGCCGGGGCTGTCGATGCGCAGCACCACCGCGGCCGAGCCGGAATCGGAGAAGGCCTTGTTCAGCGAGGGAATCACGGTATCGGCCGCGCCGCTGCCTTCCGCTTCGATCTCGCCGTTAATCTCGATGAGCGCCGTGTGGCGGCCCAGGCTTTCGTCGCCGGTGCCGCCGAAGTTGAAATCGTAATAGGCCCACAGCGCCAGCAGCGCCACGAGCAGGAAACTGAGCTTGAAGAAAATACCCCAGCGGCGAGCCGCACGGCGCTCCTGCACGGTGGCGAACACCAGCTTTTCGAGCGTCTCGCGCTCCCAGTTGCTGACCGTCGGGTTGGCGGCAAGGCGGCTGTCGCCCGGGTGATCGTTGCTCGTGTGATCGCTCATAAACTCTGTCGTTGTCTGAAGTTCGCCGCAATATTCTATAGTGGGGCCCGGATCTGCTGATCCGGCTGCCAGAAAATCTTTCCATCCTGCTCGACCACGCCGATCGGCAGCAGCCGTCCGCCGCGGCAGGGGCCGCCGGCGCAGCGTCCGCTTTCCGGCTCGTACACGGCGCCGTGCGTCGCGCACATCAGGTACAGGCCGCTCGATTCGAAGAAGTCGCCCTCTTTCCAGTCGAGTTCGATCGGCACATGGGCACAACGGTTCAGGTAGGCATAGGGTTTACCGGCGAAGCGCACCACGAAGCCGGTCGCCGGCTGGCCATAGACCAGCACCGGAAACCTGATTCCCCTGCCGCCATCGACCAACTGGTCGGCATCGCACACGAACAGGCCCGCTTCCGCGCTCATCGCTACGCGTTTTCCATCAGCCAGCCATGCAGTTCGGGGATCGAGCGCGCCGAATACAAGGGCTTGCAGGCCTGCAGCTGCTGGACCGGATGGGCGCCGAATTCGACCGCGATCCCCGAGGCGCCGGCATTGTTCGCCATCATCAGGTCGTGCGTGGTGTCGCCGATCATAACGGTACGGCGCAGGTCCTGCCCCAGCTCCCTGGTCAGCTCTTGCAGCATCGCAGGGTGCGGCTTGGAAAATGTCTCATCCGCGCAACGGGTAGCGTCGAAGGTCGACAGCAGGCCGGCCGCGTTCAGGGCGCGGTTCAGGCCCACCCGGCTCTTGCCCGTGGCCACGGCCAGGAAATAGCCTTCGCCGGCAAGTTCGCTCAACATCTCGCGAACTCCCTTGAACAGCACCAGTTCATGATCCTTCGTCAGGAAGTGATAGCGATAGCGCTCGACCATGCGCGGGTAGAGCGCCGGCTCGATGTTCGGCATCACCGCCTGCATCGCTTCCGACAGGCCGAGGCCGATCACGTGGGCCGCCGAGGCGTCGCTGGGAACCGGCAGGCCCAGGTCGCGCGCGGCCGACTGGATGCACTTGACGATGGTCGCCGTGCTGTCCATCAGCGTGCCGTCCCAGTCGAACACGATCAGATCAAATTGTTTTCTTGCCATGTCATGCGGCGGCTCGAGGCCGCCGGTCCCTTATAGTGTGTGGTCATCGCAGAGGGATGAAGCTCATGCGATCGGTTGCCCCAAGCTTACCAAGAATTTCTCGCACTCCGCCGGGAGCGGCGCGCGCAGGCTCAGCGGCTTGCCGGTGTCCGGATGGGTGAAGGTGATCTGCCAGGCGTGCAGGAACATACGGCGCAGCGGGCCGCGGCCCTCGCCCGCCTTCTGCAGCTGCTTGTTGAGCGCGAAATCGCCGTACTTCTCGTCGCCCAGGATCGGGAAGCCGGAGGATGCCAGGTGCACGCGGATCTGGTGCGTTCGCCCGGTCTTGAGCTCGGCTTCGAGCAGGGCGACATCCTGCCACTTGCGCTTCAGGTTGAAGATCGTGTGCGCTTCCTGCCCGCCCGACTGCACCACCACGCGGCGCTCGCCGTCCGGGGTGGTGAACTTGTGCAGCGGCAGCTTGACGTGCTGGCGCTTGTTGACCCAGTCGCCATGGACGGCGGTCAGGTAGCGCTTGTCGGTCAGGCCGTCGCGCATCTGCGCATGCAGGTTGGTCAGGGCGGTGCGCTTCTTGGCGATCAGGAGCAGGCCCGAGGTCTCGCGATCGAGGCGGTGCACCAGCTCCAGGAACTTGGCTTCCGGACGCGCGGCGCGCAGCTGCTCGATCACGCCATACGACACGCCCGAGCCGCCGTGCACGGCGATGCCGGCCGGCTTGTCGATGACGAGCAGGTGGCTGTCCTCGTACACGATGGCGAATTCGGCGCCCGGCGCGGCCTGGGTGCTGGCCTTCTCGGCCAGGCGGATCGGCGGAATCCGAACCACGTCGCCCTCGCCCAGGCGGTACATCTGGTCGATACGGCCCTTGTTCACCCGGACTTCGCCCGAGCGCAGGATGCGGTAAATATGGCTCTTGGGTACGCCTTTGCAAACACGCAACAGGAAATTGTCAATTCGCTGACCGGCTTCTTCTTCGGTGATGGTCACGAACTGCGCTTGGAGTGCCGGCTGTGATGAAGGGGGAACAACATCGTTTTGTATTGCCATTCTCTCTGTCTTCCCAGAAATTCTCTCTAAGTCCTTCATTTTGAATATATAATCGACAGGCGGCGGTCAAACCTCTGCTGGTGTAAGAAATAAAACGATATTTTACACAGGGGCGCGTTCCACCGGCCCCGCCAATGGCAAATTCGGTGGAAAAATAGTGTACGCACACCTAGATGGCGGATCAGGGTTGCACCTGCAGTTGTAATCGGGTCGCGCGTCTGGGTGCAGGATTGGATTGTTTGGATTGTTAAGGATAAGTACCGGCAAGCGGCCCGTGGCGGCTCGCCGGATGATGGTGTCGATAACGCTTGTCGTTTTCGCCCGACCCGATGTAAGCCTCATCCTGAAGGCTTGAGTCAAGGCAGATTGATTTGAAAAAGCTGGAAAAACCCTAGCGGGCGGCCACCGATTGGCCGGCACGCAGTCGCGCGAGGAGCGCGGCGGGCATCGCAGGCCGACAAGCGGCAACGCGCAACACGGTTTTTCCGGAGAATTCATCGCCTGAGTATCGAAGTCCAGGTTTGTTCGCTGGCTAAGGTTTGGCTGGTTGTTGCGCACCGCCCTCCCGGCGCTGTGCCAGTCCCGAAGGGATGGCAGGCGTCCTGGTCGAGGTTGCGGAGTGCGAAGGCAATGACGTTCGGCTCCATTCGCGCCCTGTTGCGGGCAGCGACGCATCGCGTCGCCGCGCCGTACGCCCCGGGCATTACTCCCTCCAACGCTCCCATCTTCGCGTATTCCCTGTACTTCGCCGTCCGCAAGGACGGCAATGACACGGCCCCAGGGTCGCGGAGTTTATAAAAATGAAACGTATGTTGTTTAACGCTACGCAGCAAGAGGAGCTGCGCGTAGCGATCGTCGATGGCCAGAAACTGATCGACATCGATATCGAAACGGCCGGACGCGAACAGCGCAAGTCGAATATCTACAAGGGTGTCATCACCCGCATCGAACCCTCCCTCGAAGCCTGCTTCGTCAGCTACGGCGAAGACCGCCACGGTTTCCTCCCCTTCAAAGAAGTTGCCCGCTCTTATTTCCGTGACGGCGTCGACGTCCGCAACTGCACCATCAAGGAAGCGCTGCGCGAAGGCCAGGAAATCATGGTCCAGGTCGAGAAGGAAGAGCGCGGCAACAAAGGCGCGGCGCTGACCTCCTTCATCTCGCTGGCCGGCCGCTACCTGGTGCTTATGCCGAACAATCCGCGTGGCGGCGGCGTCTCGCGCCGCGTCGAAGGCGAAGAACGCCAGGAACTGCGCGAGACCATGGACAAGCTGGACCTGCCGCAGGGCATGTCGGTCATTGCCCGCACCGCCGGCATCGGCCGCACCGTCGAAGAACTGCAGTGGGACCTGAACTACCTGATGCAGCTGTGGCGCGCGATCGAAGGCGCCGGCAAGTCGGCCCCGGGCGCCTTCCTGATCTACCAGGAATCCTCGCTCGTCATCCGCGCCATCCGCGACTACTTCCAGCCGGACATCGGCGAAGTCCTGATCGACACCGACGACATCTACGAGCAGGCCCAGCAGTTCATGAGCCACGTGATGCCCGACATGGCGCACCGCGTGAAGCGCTACAGCGACGACGTGCCGCTGTTCTCCCGTTTCCAGATCGAACACCAGATCGAAACCGCCTACGCGCGCACCGTGCCGCTGCCGTCGGGCGGCGCGATCGTGATCGACCACACCGAAGCCCTGGTTTCCATCGACGTCAACTCGGCCCGCGCCACCCGCGGCTCGGACATCGAGACCACCGCCTTCAACACCAACTGCGAAGCGGCCGACGAAGTCGCCCGCCAGCTGCGCCTGCGCGACCTGGGCGGCCTGATCGTGATCGACTTCATCGACATGGAAGTGGCCAAGAACCAGCGCGAAGTGGAACAGCGCCTGAAGGACGCCCTGCACCATGACCGTGCACGCGTCCAGATGGGCAAGATCTCGCGCTTCGGCCTGATGGAACTGTCGCGCCAGCGCCTGCGTCCGTCGCTGTCGGAAGGCTCCCACGTGACCTGCCCGCGCTGCTCGGGCACCGGCCACATCCGCGATACCGAATCGTCCGCCCTGCAGGTGCTGCGCATCATCCAGGAAGAGGCGATGAAGGAGAACTCGGCCGCGATCCACGTGCAGGTGCCGGTCGACGTCGCCGCCTTCCTGCTGAACGAAAAGCGCGGCGAAGTGCTCAAGATCGAGAACCGCCACCGCATCACCGTGATCCTGATCCCGAACAAGCATCTGGACACCCCGCACTACAAGCTCGAGCGCATCAAGCACGACGACCCGCGCCTGGAAGACGCCGCCGCCAGCTACACCCTTGCCGAGTCGGCCGACACCGACATGGCCTACGCCAAGCGCCAGAAGGAAGAGCAGAAGCCGCGCCAGGAAGCCGTGGTCAAGACCATCACCCCGGCCCAGCCGGCCCCGATGGTGGACCGCAGCGAAACCGCCAAGCCGGCCAAGCCGGTCGAGGCGCCTGCCGCCGCCGCACCGGCGCCGGCCGCCGCGCCGGCAGAACAGGGCTTCTTCGCCCGCCTGCGCAACTTCTTCCTCGGTGCGCCCGCAGCGCCCGCCCCGGCCCCGGCGCCGGTGCTTGCCGAGAAACCCGCCGCTCCGGCTCCTGCCGAGCGTGGCGGCGACCGTGGCGGCCGTGGCCAGCGTTCGCGCAATGGCCGCTCGGGCGGCAAGCAGCGTGAGGAGCGCGAACCGCGCGAGGCACGCGAGACCGTTGCCAAGGGCGCGGTGAGCGAGGACGCCGCCAAGGCGCCGGAAGCCGACACCCGTCCGCCGCGCAAGGAGCGCAAGGAACGCCAGCCGCGTGAACCGCGCGAGCAGGCCGAGGCCACGGCAGGCGCCGAGCAGCGTCCGGAGCGCGCCGAGCGTGGCGAGCGCAAGGAACGCGGCGAACGCCAGGAACGCGCACCGCGCCAGCCGCGTGAGCGTGGCGAACGCGCTGCCGCACCGGCAGCCGAAGCCAAGGTGGAAGAACTGAAGCACCCGGTCGCCGTGCCGGAAAGCGAACTGTCGACCTCGACCCCGCACGGCGACGTGCTGGAGCATGCCGTGAAAGTGGCCGTCACCGGTCCGGACGGCGAGGAGCTGGACGCCGAAGGCGGCGACGAGCCGCGCCGCCGCCGCCGCCGCGGTGGCCGCAACCGTAACCGCCGCGACCGCGACCAGGCCGAGGGCATCGAGACCGCCGAAGGCGCCGCGGAAGCGCCAGCCTTCACGCCGGTAGCGGACGTGGAAGCCGCCAAGGTGGCTGCCGAGTCCAGGAAGCCGGCTGCCGTGAAAGGCGAACCGGGTCCGTGGCCGTTCCCAACCGCCGCATCGATGGCCGCTGCTGCCCAGCCGAAAGCTGACGTGGCGCCGGCACCTGCTCCGGTTGCCGCTGTTCCGGCCCCGGCTCCGGTGGAAGCACCGGCCGCAGCGCCTCAGCACATGTTCCCGACCTCGGCATCGATCGCCGCTGCCCGTGCCGCGGCTGCCGCAGCCGAGCAGGCTGCCGCAGCGCCGGCGCCGGTTGCCGAAGTTGCGCCTGTCGCTGCTCCGGCCCCTGCTCCGGCGCCGGTCGTCGAAGCTGCTCCGGTGGCTGAGCCGGTCGCCGCGCCGGTGGTGGCCCCGGCTCCGGCTCCGGCCGAAGCGCCGATGGACCTGAACGACCTGCTGTCCAAGGCTGGCCTGCAGCTGGCCTCGACCGATCCGGAAAAACTGCGCGCTGCGCAGGAAGCTGCCGCCCAGGCCCCGGAACCAGTGCGTCCACGCCGCGTGCGCAAGCCGCTGCCGCCGCCGGTGGATGAGCCGCTGATCCAGGTGGATACGCGTCAGTGATGCTGATGTGATTTAAAAAGGGAAGCTTCGGCTTCCCTTTTTATTTTGAGCTGGGGGTGTGCGAGAGAACTTGGGTCCCCGCGAAGGCGGGGACCCAAGTTCGCACCGCAGCCCGTCACCCTACCGAAATACCAACACGCTAATATACCCGGATGCCCTCCCCCATCCCCTTCCGCACCGCCCTGCTCTACTGGCTCAAACTCGGCTTCATCAGCTTCGGCGGCCCCGCCGGCCAGATCGCGCTGATGCACAGCGAACTGGTCGAACGCCGCCGCTGGATCTCCGAACAGCGCTTCCTGCACGCCCTGAACTACTGCATGCTGCTTCCCGGCCCCGAAGCCACCCAGCTGGCCGTCTACATCGGCTGGCTGCTGCACCGGACCGCCGGCGGGATCGCGGCCGGCCTGCTGTTCATCCTGCCCTCGCTGCTGCTGCTGATCGCCCTGTCCTGGATCTACCTCGCCTTCGGCCACCTGCCCGCGATCGCCGGCGTCATGGACGGCATCAAGCCCGCCGTGGTCGCGATCGTGATCGGCGCCGCCTGGCGCATCGGCAGCCGCACCCTGCGCAACGGGGCATTGAGCGCCATCGCCGTCGCCGCCTTCATCGCCATCGCCCTGCTCGACCTGCCATTTCCCCTGATCGTGCTGGGCGCCGCGCTGCTGGGCCTGGCCGGCGGACGCCTGTGGCCGCACCGCTTCCAGCCGGGCGGCGCCCACCCGGGCGAAAGCAGGCACTACGGCCCGGCCGTGCTCGACGACGACACGCCCACGCCCGAGCACGCGCGCTTCAGCCTGCGCCGCCTGGCAACCAGCGCGGCCATCGGCTGCCTGCTCGCGCTCGCGTCCTGGCTGCTGCTGGCCCTGCTGTTCGGCCCCCAGGGCACGCTGGCGCGAATGGGCTGGTTCTTCACCAAGGCCGCCCTGATGAGCTTCGGCGGCGCCTATGCCGTGCTGCCCTACGTGGTGCAGGGCGCGGTCGACCAGTACGGCTGGCTCAGCGCCCACCAGATGATCGACGGCCTGGCGCTGGGCGAGACCACGCCCGGCCCGCTGATCATGGTCAATGCTTTCGTGGGCTTCGTGGGCGGCTGGACCCACGCGCTGTTCGGTCCGGACGCCCTCGCACTGGGCGGCATCGCGGGCGCGCTGGTGGCGAGCCTGTTCACCTTCCTGCCCTCCTTCGTGTTCATCCTGGCCGGCGGCCCGCTGGTCGAGTCCGGGCGCGGCAACCTGCGCTGGAGCGCCCCGCTCACCGCCATCTCGGCCGCCGTGGTCGGCGTGATCGCCAGCCTGGCGGTGTTCTTCGGCCAGCATGTGTTCTTCGCCGGCGGGACAGCCCAGCCGGCGGCGATCGCCATCGGCGCGGCCGCCAGCGTGGCGCTGCTGCGCTTCAAGGTCGGGCCGATCAAGCTGATTGCCGCCTGTGCATTGGCGGGGCTCGTGCTATCGTATTGGCATGGCTGAAAAAATTGTCCTGATCAACGACCTGCGCTCGCCAGCGCTGGCGGTGCCGGCCGCGCCGGAGGAGCCCAGCGGGTTGCTCCTGGATGCGCTCGGCCGGCCGCTGCACGACCTGCGCATCTCCGTCACCGACCGCTGCAATTTCCGCTGCGTCTACTGCATGCCGAAAGAGGTGTTCGACAAGGACTATGCCTACCTGCCGCACAGCGCCCTGCTTTCTTTTGAAGAAATCGCGCGCGTGGCCAGGGTGTTCGTGGCGCACGGGGTCGAGAAGCTGCGCCTGACCGGCGGCGAGCCGCTGCTGCGCAAGGACCTGGAGCGCCTGATCGCCATGCTGCGCACCATCCCGACGCCCTCTGGCCGCCCGCTCGACCTGACCCTCACCACCAATGGTTCGCTGCTGGGGCGCAAGGCGCGCGCGCTGAAGGATGCGGGCCTGGACCGCGTCACGGTCTCGCTCGACGCGCTCGACGATGCGATGTTCAAGCGCATGAACGACGTCGACTTCTCGGTGTCCGACGTCCTGCACGGCATCGACGCGGCGCACGCCGCGGGCCTCGGCCCGATCAAGGTCAACATGGTGGTCAAGGGCGGCACCAACGACGGCGAGATCCTCCCGATGGCGCGGCACTTCAAGGGCTCGCCCTTCATCCTGCGCTTCATCGAATACATGGACGTGGGCGCCTCGAACGGCTGGAACATGCAGGAAGTCGTGCCCTCCAGCGAAGTGGTGCGCCGCATCTCCAGCGAACTGCCGCTGGCGCCGATCGATCCGAACTACAGCGGCGAAACCGCCGCGCGCTGGCGCTACCTGGACGGCGGCGGCGAGATCGGCGTCATTTCCAGCGTCACCCAGGCCTTCTGCCGCGACTGCACGCGCCTGCGCCTGTCGACCGAGGGCAAGCTCTACACCTGCCTGTTCGCCACCCGTGGCCACGACCTGCGCGCCCTGCTGCGCGAAGGCCGCTCGGACCTCGAGATCGCGGGCGCCATCGCGCAGCTGTGGAAGGTGCGGGCGGACCGCTATTCCGAAACGCGCACCGTGGATACCAGTGGCCTGGCGAACAGCGCGCGCAAAGTCGAAATGTCGTATATCGGCGGATAATACAATGGACAAGAATCTGATCAGCGGCCTGATCCTGGCCGGCGGGCGAGGCTCGCGCATGGGCAACGTCGACAAGGGCCTGCAGCCCTTCCGTGGCTCGACCATGGTGGCGCAGGTGCTGGAGCGTCTGGCCCCGCAAGTCGGCAGCGTGGGCATCAACGCAAACCGCAATCTCGACGCCTACGCCGCGCTGGGCGTGCCCGTATGGGCCGACGAGACGCCCGACTTCGCGGGGCCGGTGGCCGGCCTGGAAGCGGGCCTGCGCCATTGCGCTACGCCCTACCTGCTGGCGGTGCCCTGCGACTCGCCCTTCCTGCCGCATGACCTGGCCGAGCGCCTGTTTGCGGCGCTGAACGAGAACGAAGCCGACGTGGCCTTCGCGGCCACGCAGGAACCCGGCATGCGCCCCCAGCCGCATCCAGTGTTCTGCCTGGTGCGAAGCAGCCGCCTGCCTGTGCTCTCCACCTACCTGGCGGAAGGCGGACGGCGCGTGGACGGCTGGTACAAGGAATTGAAGTCGGTCGAGGTGCTGTTCGAGGATGCGGACGCCTTCCGCAACATCAACACGCTCGACGAGCTGCAGGGCCTGGACGACACCCTGCCCCCGACCCTGGCGAAGGTAGCCAGCTGCATCGACGGCTACGATCCCGACGCCCTCAGCGTGCGCGGCGCCCAGCGCATCATCCGCGACTTCGTGCAGCCGGTGCACTCAAGGGAAATGGTCGCCCTGCGTGCGGCGCTCGGACGGGTGCTGGCGCGCGACCTGGTCTCACCGATCAACGTGCCGGCCCACGACAACTCGGCGATGGATGGCTACGCGCTGCGCGGGAGCGACCTGCCGGGCGAGGGTGTCGCTTCGCTGCGCGTCATTGGCGTCGCTTATGCAGGCAAGCCTTCCGGCCTCGTGCCGGGACCAGGCGAATGCGTGCGCATCATGACGGGCGGCGTCATGCCCGAAGGCTGCGACAGCGTGCTGCCGCAGGAATTCGTCGAACAGGAAAGCGAAGACGCGATCACGCTCCGCGCCGGCGTCATCAAGCCCGGCGACAACCGCCGCTTCGCGGGCGAGGACCTGAAGCTGGGCAGCGCCGCCCTTAAGACGGGCCGCATCATCCGCCCGGCTGACCTGGGACTGATCGCCTCGCTCGGCATCGCCGAAGTGCCGGTGCAGCGCCGCCTGCGCGTGGCCTTCTTCTCGACCGGCGACGAACTGCGCTCGATCGGCGAAGGCCTCGACGAAGGCTGCGTCTACGACAGCAACCGCTACACGATCTACGGCATGCTGCAGCGCCTTGGCTGCGACATCGTCGACATGGGCATCGTGCGCGACGATCCGGACGCGCTCGAAGAAGCGCTGCGCAGCGCCTGCGAGAACGCGGACGCGATCGTCACCTCGGGCGGCGTGTCGGTGGGCGCGGCGGACTACACGAAGCAGGTGATGGCGCGCCTCGGCGACGTCACCTTCTGGAAGATCGGCATGCGGCCCGGACGGCCGCTGGCCTTCGGCCGCGTGAGTTCGAACGGCCGCAGCGCCTTCCTGTTCGGGCTGCCTGGCAATCCGGTGGCGGTGATGGTGTCCTTCTACTTCTTCGCGCGCGAAGCGCTGCTGCGCATGATGGGGGCGGAAGCGCCGCTGCCGCTCCTGAAGGCGCGCTCTGGCGGAGCAATCCGCAAGAAGCCGGGCCGCACCGAATACCAGCGCGGCATCGTCGCGCCGGGCGCCGACGGGATGCCGGAGGTACGCATTACGGGCTCGCAGGGCTCGGGCATCCTGCGCTCGATGTCGGAGGCGAACTGCATGGTGGTGCTGCACGACGAACAGGGGAATGTCGCCACTGGCGACATGGTCGACATCCTCCCGTTCGAAGGCCTCGTTTAAGAGGGCCGCGTCAGCGGCTGCCGCTCGTCACGATCGACAGGTTGTCGACCACGAGATCGTAGCTGGTGAAGCCGTAGAGGAAGCCCGGCACGAAGGTCGTGAACGCGATCTCGTCGACGCCGGCCAGCACGTCGGCGAAGCTGCGTCCCGGCGGCAGCGACACGTCGCCCGAGCCGAGGCCGCCCCAGCCGGCGGGCATGGCGGTGGCGCGCGTATCCGGAATCGTCACCTGCATGCGCTTCCAGGTCCCCTTGTTGCTGATGGTGCCGAGCTTGTACCACACGGCGGTGTAGGGCATGCCGTTATACGGATTGTCGTAGTCGCGCAGTTCGACCACCAGTTCGCGTTCGACTTCGCGTCCACGGAAGCGGATCGAATTCACGTTGATGTCCAGCCCGATCGTCACCGATTGCACCGAGCCGAAATTGCCGACGAAGGCCGGGTTCTCCCGGTTGACCCATTCCAGGCCGAAGGTCTCGGGATGGACCGTGTACAAGGCCGGACCGTATTTATTGCCGGGCGTCGAACTGATGTAGGACGCCGCGCTGCCGGATGGCCCGACCCAGCCCTCGTAGCCTTTCGAAAATGTGACCGTGGTGCTGGACGGTCCGGCCAGGGCCAGGCTGGAAACGAAGGACAACAGGAATGCCGCACATGCTTTGTTCATGGAGTCTCCTTATGGGGTTTCACGCGTAAAGACAATGCCTCTTGGGCAAGCCATACTGCGTTTCCTGCTGAACAGTTGTCAAAGGTGCGAAGGTAAAACTTTGTACCGATATGTATTTCGCAACACGACAAAATTCGGAAAGAATTTTCCGGATTTTTGTCGTATTGGAGGGTGAAATACCTGTCTCACCTCTTCTTTTAGGAAGAGGCGAAAATGGCAAAAAGAGAGGGATGGCGCGGCTGAGCCAGCCTTCAGTCTTCGTGGGACGCGGGATCGCCCAGCATCAGCTGCGCCGCTTCGCTCGGCAGTGCCTCGACGGATTTCAGCTTACGCGCCATCTGGCGGCTGCGCACTTCGGCCGTTTCGATGTTGCGGGCCGCTTTTTCCAGGGTCGCCTTGGTGGTGGCCAGCACGTCGCCGAACTTGGTGAATTCGGTCTTCACCGCGCCCAGCACCTGCCACACCTCGGACGAGCGCTTTTCCAGCGCCAGGGTGCGGAAGCCCATCTGCAGGCTGTTGAGCAGCGCGCTCAAGGTCGACGGCCCGGCGATGGTCACGCGCAGGCTGCGCTGCAGGTCGTCCGCCAGCCCGGGGCGGCGCATCACTTCCGCATACAGGCCCTCGGTCGGCAGGAACAGGATGGCAAAGTCGGTCGTCTGCGGCGGCGACACGTATTTTTCGCAGATGGTCTTGGCCTCGCCGCGCACCGCGCGCTCCAGCTCCGCGCCGGCGCGCGCCACCCCCTCTGCGTCCGCGCATTCGGCCGCTTCCAGCAGGCGTTCGTACTGCTCCTTCGGGAACTTGGCGTCGATCGGCAGCCACAGCGGCGGGCCGCCGTCGACCACGCCCGGCAGCTTGATCGCGAACTCGACGCGCGCATTCGAGCCCGCCACCGTCTCGACGTTCTTGGCGTACTGGTCGACCGTCAGCACCTGCTCGAGCAGCATCTCGAGCTGCACTTCGCCCCAGGTCCCGCGCGTCTTGACGTTGGTGAGCACGCGCTTGAGGTCGCCCACGCCGATGGCCAGCTGCTGCATTTCGCCCAGGCCCTGGTGCACCTTTTCCAGCCTCTCCGACACCTGGCGGAAGGATTCCGTCAGGCGCGTCTCGAGCGTGGCGTGCAGCTTCTCGTCCACGGTCTGGCGCATCTCTTCCAGGCGCTTGGCATTGTCGCTCTGCAGGTCGCGGATCTTGGTTTCCAGCGTGCCGCGCACTTCCAGCATGCGCTGGGCGTTCGACTCGGTCAGGCTGGCCAGGGTCTGCTGCATGGTGTCGGCGAAGCGCTTGAGCGCGCGCGCCTGTTCCTCGCGGCCGCTGGACGAATGCAGCTGCATCTGCTGGCGCATGCTGTCGAGCTGCTGGACGGTGGCGGCGTGGTACTGGCCCATGTGCGATGCCATTTCCTGGCGCGTGCCCTGGGCGCTCGCTTGCAGTTCGAGGCGCAGCTCGCGCTCCACACGTTCGAAGTGGCGGCTGTCGTCGCCACCGCTGCGCGCGCGCAGCAGCAGCATGACCTGCAGGCCTGCGACGATGGCAACGCCCAGCAGGATCAGTAATTCAGCGGTGCTCATGGCGGTCAGTCGGCCTTGTTCCGCATCCAGTCGGCGGTGTGATAGAAAGATTGCATCAGGCGCAGGCGCAGCTCGTCGTCCCAGCCCAGGTCTTCCATCGCCCAGGCCATGGCGCGCAGCCACTGGTCGCGCTCCTTGGTGCCGATCGCGAACGGCAGATGGCGCGCGCGCAGGCGCGGATGACCGTAGCGTTCGATGAAGAGGTCGGGTCCGCCCATCCAGCCGGACAGGAACATGAACAGCTTCTCGCGCGAACTGTCGTTGGGTTGGGGGTGCATCGCGTGGATGCCGGCGAATTCCGGCTCCAGCTCCATCAGGTCGTAAAAGCGGTCGACCAGTTCGCGCAGGCGCTCGGCGCCGCCGATGACTTCGTACAGGGTTTGCGGTTCAGACATGCCGCCATGATAGCGCAGCCGCCGCGGCCCGTGGCCGCGGCAAAACAGTTTGTTGCACTTCGAACCTATCCCAGCAGGGAATGAGTCGCTTTCGGCGCGCCTGACAAGCGCGTGCTGCGTTGCTCGTCGTTGCATGGCTCGCCATGCGGCCTCCTCGCGCCTTGCCCGCACTTGCCATGCATCGCGGACGCGCATGTCGCCGCCCGCTTCCTCTTCCCTACTGAGATAGGTTCTCAGGCTTCGCGCAGGGTCTGCAGCGGCGGATGGCGCAGCACGCCGCGCAGGCCCAGCCAGCCGCCGATGATCGCGCACAGCGCGCCCACCACCAGCCCGGCCAACCACACGCCCGGCTCGAACACCCACGGGAACTTGAACTGGTAGGTCGCCAGCCCCCAGCCCAGCGCCGCCGCGCCGCTCGCCGCCAGCAGGCCGGCCAGGCCGCCCACCAGCACGAACTCGATGCGCTGGGCCTGCGCCAGCTGCTGTCTGGTGGCGCCCAGCGCGCGCAGCAGGCCGGCTTCGCGGGTGCGCTCGGACTGCGATCCCATCAGGGCCGCGTACAGCACCAGCACGCCCGAGGCCAGCGTGAACAGGAACAGGAACTCCACCGCCGTCACCACCTGATCCAGCACTTCCTGCAGCTGGCGGATGATGCCGGAGACATCGATCACGGTCAGGTTCGGATAGGCGCGCGTGAGGCTGTTAGCGAGCCTCGCGCCGTCCTGCTTCAGATGGAAGGCCGTCATGTAGGTGGTCGGCGCATTCGCCATCGCGCTCGGGTTGATGATGACGAAGAAGTTGGCGCGCATCGATCCCCATTCCAGCTTGCGCAGGCTGGTGATCTTCGCGTCCACGACCAGGCCGCCCATGTCGAAGCGCATCACGTCGCCGAGCTTGAGGCCCAGGGTCGTGGCGATGCCCTGCTCCACCGAGGCTTCCGCCACGCCCGGCGCATCCTTGTACCAGCTGCCGGCGACGATCTCGTTCCCGAGCGGTGCGCTCTGCATGGTCGAAAGGTTGAACTCGCGGTTGGCCAGGCCGCGCGCACGGTCCTCCTGGTAGGTCTCGCGCGTGACGAGCTTGCCGTTGATGGCGGTGAGGCGGCCGCGGATCATCGGATACAGCACCGGGTCCTGGACGGCGGCCGCGCGCAGCTGCTGCTCCACGCCCACCTTCTGCTCGGGCAGGATGTTGATGATGAAGCGGTTGGGCGCGTCGGCCGGGGTGGCCAGGCGCCAGGCCTGCATCAGGTCGCCGCGCACCACGGTGAGCAGCAGCAGCGCCATCAGGCCCAGCGCCAGCGACACCACCTGCACCACGGTCGCGCCGGGACGGCGCTGCAGCGAGGTGACGGCGAAGCGCCAGCCCTGGTGGCGGATGCTGCCGCGCAGGCGGCGCAGCAGCAGCAATCCGAGCCAGGCCACCAGCGCGAACACGCCGAAGCCGGCCAGGAAGCCGCCCGCCGTCATCAAGGCCAGCTTGGGATCGCCCGCCTGCCACAGCAGCAGCCCCAGAAATACGCCCACGCCCAGGCCATAGGTGGCCAGCGCGGCCGGCTGCGGCGCGGCCTGCTCGCGGCGGATCACGCGGTTGTGCGGCACGTTGCGCAGCTGCAGGACCGGCGGCAGCGCGAAGCCGACCAGCAGCAGCATGCCGGTGGCGATGCCCTGCAGCGCCGGCAGCGGCGACACCGGCGGCAGCTCGGTCGGGATCATGTTGCCGATCAGTTGCAAGAGCACGAAGTGGGCGCCGAAGCCCACCAGCACGCCGATCAGGCTGCCCGCCAGGCCGACCAGAGCGAATTCGGTGAGGTACATGGCGCCGACCTGGTTCTGGGTCATCCCCAGGCAGCGCAGCATGGCGCAGGCGTCCAGGTGGCGCTGCATGAAGCGGCGCGCGGCCATCGCCACCGCGACCGCCGCCAGCATCGCCGACAGCAGGCCGACCAGCGACAGGAAGCGGTCGGCGCGGTCCAGGGTCGCGTTCATCTCCGGGCGGCCGTTCTCGAGGGTCTCGATGCGCACGCCGCGCACATTGCCTTCCCTGATTTTCGCACGCAGCCAGCCTTCGTAGGCGCGGATCGGCGCCGCGTCGTTGGCGGAGGGAGCTGCGACCTGCATGCGGAAGGTCACGCGCGCGAAATCGTCGACCAGGCCCGTGGCCTTGAGGTCTTCGATCGCGATCATCACGCGCGGTGCGAAGTTGGCGAAGTTGGCGCCCTTGTCCGGTTCGGCGGCGATCAGCTGCGTGATGCGGAAGCGGCTCTCGCCAAGCTGGATGCTGTCGCCGACCTTGGCCTGCAGCGAAGGCAGCAGGTTGGCGTCGACCCAGACGGCGCCGGGTTCCGGCGTGGCGCGCGTCTTCTGGCCGATGGCGGAACCGGCCTTATCGGGATCGGTCGTGATGCTCAGCTGCCCGCGCAGCGGATAGCCGCGCGAGACCGCCTTGATCGAGGCCAGCTGGGCGCGCGAGTCGTCCCCTTCGCCGGCCTGCGCCATGCTGGGGAAGCTCACGGTGTCGGCCAGCAGCAGGCCGCGCCGCACCGCTTCCTCGCGCCAGGCCTGCGGCACCGGGTTGTCGGCATTGACCAAGAGGTCGGCGCCCAGCAGCTGGTGGGCGTCGCGGTTCAAGCCGGTGCGCATGCGGTCGATGAAGAAGCCCACCGACGACAGCGCGGACACGGCGACGATCAGCGCCACCAGCAGGAAGCGCAGCTCTCCGGCGCGCCAGTCGCGCGCCGTCATGCGTAAAGCCTGGAGGAACATGAATGGCCCTTATGCGTTGGCGAAGAAGGCGTCGACCTCGGCCAGCCAGGCGCGCTTGCGCTCCGGCTCGACGAAGGCGGCGGCGAAGCTGTTGCGGGCCAGCTGGCGCGCGTGCGTTTCATCCAGCGGCAAGGCCTCGAAGGCGGCCAGGAAGTTCTGGTTGATATAGCCGCCGAAATAGGCCGGGTCGTCCGAGTTCACGGTGGCCGCCAGGCCGGCGTCGAGCAGGCGGCGCAGGTTGTGGGTGCCCATCACGTCGAACACCCGCAGCTTGATGTTGGACAGCGGGCAGACGGTCAGCGCCATCTGCTCGCGCGCCAGGCGCTCCATCAGTTCCGGGCTTTCCAGGCAGCGCACGCCGTGGTCGATGCGCTCGACGTTCAGCACGTCGAGGGCGCTGTCGATGTAGCTCGGCGGCCCCTCCTCCCCCGCATGGGCCACCAGGTGCAGGCCGAGCTGGCGGGCGCGCTCGAACACGCGCGCGAATTTCTCCGGCGGGTGGCCGACTTCCGACGAATCCAGGCCGACGCCGATGAACTTGTCGCGGAAAGGCAGCGACTCCTCGAGGGTGGCGATGGCTTCGTCCTCGGACAGGTGGCGCAGGAAACACATGATCAGGCTGGCGCTGATCGGGCTGTCCTGACAGGCGCGCCAGATGCCGTTGATCACTGTTTCGAAGGGGACTCCACGCGCGGTGTGGGTTTGCGGGTCGAAGAAGATCTCGGCGTGGCGCACGTTGTCGGCATGGGCGCGCGCCAGGTAGGCGGCGGTCATGTCGTAGAAATCCTGTTCCTTGAGCAGCACGCTCGCACCTGCGTAATAGATATCCAGGAAGGATTGCAGGTCGCTGAAATCGTAGGCCTGGCGCAACGCCTCGACCGAGGGATAGTCCAGCTGCACGCCGTTCCTTTGCGCGAGCGCAAAGATCAGTTCGGGCTCGAGCGAGCCTTCGATATGGATGTGCAGCTCTGCCTTGGGCATCCCGGTCAGGATGGCGCGCAGACGTTGGTCGAGCATGGTGTTCTCCGGCGATCGATTGAATTCGTTGCAGGGCCTGTCAGGACCCGGCCGTCAAGTGTAACGCATGCGCGCCGCCCCCTTCCGTCATAGTGAAAACAGCCCCTTCGCACGCTTGATTCGCGTGCGCCACATGTTGAGTAGTTCGTGCACTATCGGTTCACAGTGTGAGAAAGAAAATGAGGATACAGCGGAGCATGGAATGGCGTTCGATCGTCGTCCCGAACCGCTCTGGCGCAGCGTTCCGGCAGCCCGCGAAAGGCGCTGCCGCAGCACTGTAAATATGTCGATTTAATCTGTTGAATCAAGCACTTGAATCAGCCACACCAGCACGCACGACACTGCTTTGACTTCGGGAACTAATAGGCACATAATAAATTTCACAAACGCAAAAAAAGACGCTCTCCAACCAGCGGGAGACCGGACAGTGCCACTCTGGACGATCCGGGACAACAAATATAAATCGCACCATGCTTCGGCCGCCGGCGATCCCGGCACCGCGCAGGAAGCGACCCACAAGGAGTACGCCAAATAAAGACCGGGGCCTGAGGCAGCCTTCGATGACGGGCTGCCATGACAGTGATCGTTGTTAGCACATTAAAGGACACACAAATGAGCATCTTTGACAACTACGCAGCCCGCTACGAGCGCACCCGGGAAGAGGAATACTCCATGACGGAGTATCTGCAGCTTTGCAAGAAGGACCCGCTGACCTATGCCAGCGCCCCGGAACGCATGCTTGCGGCGATCGGCGATCCGACCCTGGTCGATACCCGCCTCGATCCGCGCCTCTCGCGCATCTTCGCCAACAAAGTCATCAAGATCTATCCTGCCTTCCGCGAGTTCTACGGGATGGAGGAAGTGATCGAACAAGTCGTTTCCTACTTCCGCCATGCGGCCCAGGGACTGGAAGAGCGCAAGCAGATCCTCTACCTGCTGGGTCCCGTCGGCGGCGGCAAATCCTCGATCGCCGAGAAGCTCAAGGCCCTGATGGAGCACGTGCCCTTCTACGCGATCAAGGGCTCGCCCGTGAACGAATCGCCGCTGGGCCTGTTCAACGAGGAAGAGGACGGCACCATCCTCGAAGAGGACTACGGCATCCCGCGCCGCTACCTGCGCAGCATCCCCAGCCCGTGGGCGGTCAAGCGCCTGCACGAGTTCGGCGGCGACATCAACAAGTTCCGCGTCGTCAAGCGCTACCCGTCGATCCTGAAACAGGTCGCGATCTCCAAGACCGAGCCGGGCGACGAGAACAACCAGGACATCTCTTCCCTCGTCGGCAAGGTCGACATCCGCAAGCTCGAGGACTACGCCCAGGACGATCCGGACGCCTACAGCTACTCCGGCGGCCTGTGCCTGGCGAACCAGGGCCTGATGGAATTCGTCGAGATGTTCAAGGCCCCGATCAAGGTCCTGCACCCGCTGCTGACGGCCACCCAGGAAGGCAACTACAAGGGCACCGAAGGCTTCGGTGCGATTCCCTTCGAGGGCATCGTGCTGGCGCACTCCAACGAGTCCGAATGGAAGACCTTCCGCAACAACCGCAACAACGAGGCATTCCTCGACCGTATCTACATCGTCAAGGTGCCCTACTGCCTGCGCGTGTCGGACGAGATCAAGATCTACGACAAGCTGCTGCGCCACTCCTCGCTCGACAAGGCGCCCTGCGCGCCCGGTACCCTGCGCATGATGGCCCAGTTCGCCGTGCTGTCGCGCCTGAAGGATCCGGAGAACTCCAGCATCTATTCCAAGATGCTGGTCTACGACGGCGAGAACCTGAAGGACACCGATCCCAAGGCCAAGTCGCTGCACGAGTACGTCGACTATGCCGGCGTGGACGAAGGCATGAACGGCCTGTCGACCCGCTTCGCCTTCAAGATCCTGTCCAAGGTCTTCAACTTCGACAACACCGAAGTGGCGGCCAATCCGGTGCACCTGCTCTACGTGCTCGAGCAGCAGATCGAGCGCGAGCAGTTCCCGCCGGAGACCGAGCAGCGCTACCTCTCCTATATCAAGGAGCACCTGGCCCAGCGCTACGTCGACTTCATCGGCAAGGAGATCCAGACGGCCTACCTGGAAAGCTATTCCGAGTACGGCCAGAACATCTTCGACCGCTACGTCACCTTCGCCGACTTCTGGATCCAGGACCAGGAGTTCCGCGACCCGGACACCGGCGAGAGCTTCGACCGCGAATCGCTCAACGCCGAACTGGAGAAGATCGAGAAGCCGGCAGGCATCTCGAATCCGAAGGATTTCCGAAACGAAATCGTCAACTTCAGCCTGCGTGCCCGCGCCACCAATGCCGGCAAGAACCCGGCATGGACCAGCTACGAGAAATTCCGTAGCGTGATCGAGAAGAAGATGTTCTCGAATACCGAGGAACTCCTGCCTGTGATTTCGTTCAATGCGAAAGCGAGCGCCGAGGATGCCAACAAGCATGCCGACTTCGTGGCCCGCATGGTCGAGAAAGGCTATACGCCGAAACAGGTGCGGCTCCTGTGCGAATGGTACCTGCGCGTGCGTAAATCCTCGTAAGCCTGCCCTGCTCTTTCATCGTGCGCCGCCTGCCAGCCTGCCGCTGCAGGCTCCGGCGCACAGCAGGACGGCGGCGCGGCGGCAAGGTTCGCAGCGACACTTTGTGGCGTGGCTGATGCAAGCCACGCGTGCCGTGCACGCCCGATTGCGCAGCGTATTAAGATAAGGGTGCACGCCATGTGCGGGCGCCCACGCCGGGACGCAATCCGGTCCCGCGCACTTTCAGCAGGAGGCCTGTTTTGACTTACCTCATCGACCGTCGCTTGCAAGGCAAGAACAAGTCAGCAGTCAACCGCGAACGCTTCCTGCGCCGGTACAAGGCGCAGATCAAGGACGCGGTGGGCCGCGCGATCAAGGGCCGCTCGATCACCGATATCGAGAACGGCGAAAAGGTCTCCATTCCCGTCAAGGACGTGAACGAACCTCATTTTGGCCACGCTCACGGTGGCGTCTGGGAAACGGTCAACCCAGGCAATACCGAATACCAGAAAGGCGACCAGTTCAACCGTCCGCGCGGCGGTGGCGGCGGCTCTGGACGCGGGCGGGCCGGCAACAGCGACCAGACCACCGAGGACGACTTCATCTTCGAGCTCTCGCGCGAAGAATTCATGAATTACTTCTTCGAGGATCTTGAGCTGCCGAACATGGTCAAGACGCAGCTGACCCAGACCATCGAGTACAAGAACCAGCGCGCCGGCTACAACGTGTCGGGCACGCCCTCGAACATCCACGTGCTGCGCTCGCTGCGCGGCGCCCTCGGCCGCCGCATCGCCGTCGGCGGCCCGGCGCGGCGCCAGCTGGCCGAGGCGGAGGCCGAGCTGCAGGCCCTGCTCGACGCAGGCGCGCCCTCGGACGACGAGATGGTGGTCGAGCTGAAGGACCGCATCCACCACCTGCACATCCGGCTGAATGCGATTCCCTTCATCGATCCCTTCGACCTGCGCTACTCGAACCGCATCAAGGTGCCCAAGCCGAGCACCCAGGCCGTGATGTTCTGCATCATGGACGTGTCCGGCTCGATGGACGAGACCCGCAAGGACACGGCCAAGCGCTTCTTCATCCTGCTCTACCTCTTCCTCAAGCGCGTGTACGAGAAGATCGAAGTGGTCTTCATCCGCCACCACACGGCCGCGGCCGAGGTCGACGAGAACGAGTTCTTCCATTCACGCGAATCGGGCGGCACCGTGGTGTCCTCGGCCCTGCACCTGCTGCAGAAGATCCTCGCCGAGCGCTACGGCAGCGCCGACTGGAACGCCTACGTGGCCCAGGCCTCGGACGGCGACAACTGGGACAACGACTCGGTCCTGTGCAAGCAGCTGCTGGGCAGCGGCATCATGCCGCGGGTGCAGTACTACACCTATGTCGAGATCACCGACGGCCCGCCGCAGAACCTGTGGGAGCAGTATTGCGAAGTCGCCGCCCAGCACCGCAACTTCGCGATGCAGAAGATCGTGACCCCGGCCGACATCTACCCGGTATTCCGGGAGCTGTTCAAGAAGCAGGCCAAGTAGAACGGAGGCACGCATGCCAGACGACCGCACCAATAATCCGCGCGCCCTGCCCGACCAGTCGGAGTGGACCTTCGACCTGATCGAGCACGCGCACGAGGAAATCAAGCGGGTGGCCAAGCGCTACGGCCTGGACACCTACCCCAACCAGCTCGAGATCATCACCGCCGAGCAGATGATGGATGCCTACACCTCCGTGGGCATGCCGGTTTCGTACAACCACTGGTCCTTCGGCAAGCATTTCCTCTCCACCGAGAAGAGCTACCGCCGCGGCCAGATGGGCCTGGCCTACGAGATCGTCATCAATTCCAATCCGTGCATCGCCTACCTGATGGAAGAGAACAGCCTGACGATGCAGGCGCTTGTGATCGCCCACGCGGCCTATGGCCACAACTCTTTCTTCAAAGGCAATTACCTGTTCCGCACCTGGACCGATGCGGACGCCATCGTCGACTACATGGTGTTCGCCAAGAACTACATCGCGGAGTGCGAGCAGCGCTACGGCATCGATGCGGTCGAGGAGTTGCTCGACTCCTGCCATGCGCTGCAGAACTATGGCGTGGACCGCTACAAGCGTCCGGCCAAGCTTTCCGTGGCCCAGGAAACGGCGCGCCAGAAAGAGCGCGAGGAATACGCCCAGTCCCAGGTCAATGAATTGTGGCGCACCCTGCCGCGCACCGAGGAGCAGGCGCATGAGGCGGCGCCGGCGCGCTTCCCGCCCGAGCCCGAGGAGAACCTGCTTTACTTCATCGAGAAGTACGCGCCCCTGCTCGAGCCCTGGCAGCGCGAGCTGGTCCGGATCACGCGCAAGATCTCTCAGTATTTTTATCCGCAGCGCCAGACCCAGGTGATGAACGAGGGCTGGGCCACGTTCTGGCACTACACGATCCTGCAGGACTTGTACAAGGAAGGGATCGTCGGCGACGGCTTCATGCTGGAGTTCCTGCAAAGCCATACGAACGTGGTCTACCAGCCGCCCGCGACCAGCCCGTATTACAGCGGCATCAATCCGTATGCGCTGGGCTTCGCCATGATGACCGACATCCGGCGCATCTGCGAAGACCCGACCGACGAGGATCGGGCCTGGTTCCCGGATATCGCCGGCAGTGACTGGCTCAAGACCCTGGACTTTGCCATGCGCAATTTCAAGGACGAAAGCTTCATCGCCCAGTACCTGTCGCCCAAGCTGATCCGCGACTTCCACTTCTTCGCCGTGCTCGACGACGACCGCAGCGACAAGCTGACGATCTCGGCGATCCACGACGACCAAGGCTACCGCTACGTGCGCCATAAGCTGGCCGAGCAGTACAACCTGGGCAGCCGCGAGCCCAACATCCAGGTGTGGCAAGTCAATACACGCGACGACCGCGCCCTGACCCTGCGCCACACGCAGTTCAACCGCAGGCCCTTGAACCAGCAGGCCCAGGAAGTGCTCAAGCACGTCGCGCGCCTGTGGGGCTTCGATGTGAAGCTGGAGACCGTGGACCCGAGCGGCCACGTGGTCAGCTTCCTCGAGTGCCGGCGCGAAAAGCGCGGACGCTGAGCGCAATACTGCCGCGAACCGCGCGGCAGTCCTGCTTCGCCGGCGTCGCCCGCCGGCGTTTTCCCTCGCCGCATGCCTGTCCCAGCTTGACGGTCAGCCAGGCCAGCCTGCGGTCTCGCGTCACTACGCAAGCCTGATGCAGCGAACCCGCCGCCCCTGCTGAACGCACGCTCGCGCGATCGGCCCCGCCGCCCTCCTTCTTATCTTATAGAGATGAAGCCAGCCGATGCATGGCGGCAGCCGAGCGCGTCGACGGCGGCGCAGTTGTGTGGCCTTGCAGGCGCCCGCCCCGACCTGGAGCCACCGCGCTGCGTTCCTGCTCAAGGCTGCCCTGGTCCTGGCCCCGGCAGCGCGCCACCAGCAGGCACAACCGAGCTCTTCGGCGCTCAAGCAGACCCCAGGCATCACTAGCCTTGCCAGGCAATGCGCTTTCCTGAAAGTTCACTACATCCGGGCAGCCGGAATCCTCGTTTGGGGCCTTCGAAACCCACTCTTTCGGCCGCCGCCGACGATCCGCAAGCCCAAATTTCTCCATCCCCACGTCATTCCTTCTTCTACCTAAGAGAAGTTGACACCTCAACACGCTCGCAAGAACAAGTTGAATGAACGCCCGTGCACGTAACATGTGCACCGCAAGGTTCACTTCTCCCCTTTTTGGCGCGTCACTTTCATTTTTGTCAATGCAGAGTGTTGGTTTGACATCAGACTGGCTGATGTCAAGCGATATATCTGCTATCACTTTTATTTATACTCTCTAGGGAAGCACGCTGCGAACGGCGGCAACTCAACTGTACGCACAGCTTTCTGAAAACTGGCTATAGTTTGCAAAAAGACCAGAGTTACATAATAGGAAATTTGCTGAGCACGTGATTTTTCGTGAGAAATTTGGCAAATAGGGTGGATTGACCGGATCTTCTACACCATGAGGAGAATTGCTACACAAAATTACAAAACATTTCTGCTTCGTTCACCACCCGACAGCCTGCTTTGAGCTTGTATAGATGAGCCCGTTTGCCTGCATTTACAGGCAGTTAGGCACCCTTTTGGTGCTGTAAAAATGTATGTGCAAAAAAGAATTCGTAGGTATAATTCTTCGATGTCCCGGATGCGGCTCCTAGCGTTCTGTCGTGTTTTGTGGGTTTGGTAGCAACAAAAAAGAGTTGGTATTGGAGAAATATGGCATGAATTTTACGAATGAGAAGAACCCCGGGAAGAACATGACCGGCTTCATCATCGTTCTCCTGCTGCACGTGCTGGTTGCGTGGGCCATCGTGAATGGTCTGGGCACCCGAATCGTCAGCAAGGTGACGGAAGCGGTCGAAACCAAACTGATCGAAGAAGTGAAGCCGCCGCCGCCGCCGGAAACTCCGCCGCCGCCGCCGCCGCCGGAAATGAAGGCCCCGCCGCCTCCGTTCATCCCGCCGGTCGAAGTGCAGGTGAATACGCCGCCGCCGCCGACCAACGCGATCACCACGGCAACCAATACGCCGCCGCCGACCACCTCGCTGGCTCCGCCGGCACCGCCAGCACCTCCGGCTCCGCCGGCGCCGGCACGTGGTCCGAGCCGCACCGAAGCCGTGGCCGACTTTAATACTTGCGCACGTCCGGAATACCCGCGTTCGTCGCAGCGTAACGAAGAAACCGGTACCACCACCCTTCAGTTCCTGATCGGTGTCGATGGTCGAGTGATGGATTCCAAGCTGGCGAAGTCGAGTGGCTTCCGTGACTTGGACCGGGCCGCACAGTCGGCTCTGAGCAAATGCCGATTCAAGCCAGCCATGGTTGATGGCAAGCCGGAACAGGCGTGGACAGCGGTGCAGTACGTCTGGACGCTGGAATAAAACCGAGGCAGAACACCGTCTCACCTTTTGATTTTCGTTGTCATTAGTTCAGCGAACTGTCTATTTAATATTTTGGAGGAAGCATGTTTAAGAATACCCGTTTGTCCGCTATCCTGGCGGCTGTCCTGTTCTCGGTAACGGCAGCATCGGCCCTGGTGTCCGCACCGGCCTTCGCTGACGCACCGGCAGCACCGGCAGCAGCTCCGGCAGCTGACGCGGCCGCTCCGGCAGCCGACGCCGCTGCACCGGCAGCCGACGCAGCCGCCGCTCCGGCAGGCGACGCAGCCGCCGCCGCTCCGGCCGCTGCAACCGAAGAAGAAGTCCACAACCCGTACGGCATCGGCGCCATGTGGGAAGAAGGCGACTTCGTCAACAAGGGCACCATCATCATCCTGTCGCTGATGTCGATCGGTTCGTGGTACATCATCATCACCAAGCTGATCGACCAGCAGAAGATCATGCGCCAGTCGAAGGAAGTCTCGGCCAAGTTCTGGAAGGCTCCGTCGATCGCCGCTGGCTCGGCAGCCCTGAAAGAAGGTTCGCCGTTCCGCTTCATCGCTGAAACCGGCACCAAGGCAACCCAGCACCACGACGGCGCCCTGCTCGAGCAGATCGACCTGTCGACCTGGGTGACCATGCAGATCCAGCGCGCCGTGGACCGCGTCCAGTCGCGTCTGCAAGACGGCCTGTCGTTCCTGGCAACCGTCGGTTCGACCTCGCCGTTCATCGGTCTGTTCGGTACCGTCTGGGGCATCTACAACGCACTGACCGCTATCGGTATGTCGGGTAACGCTTCGATCGACAAGGTCGCAGGTCCGGTGGGTGAAGCACTGATCATGACCGCCTTCGGTCTGTTCGTGGCAGTTCCGGCCGTTCTGGGCTACAACTGGCTGGTGCGTCGTAACAAGTCGGTCATGGAAGATGTCCGTTCGTTCAGCGCCGACGTGCACTCGGTCCTGATCTCGGGCGCCATGTCGACCTCGAACGCCGCCGCAAGCGCTAAAAAGGCTGGCTAATCATGTCGATGAGTGTCGGCTCCGATAGCGGAGATGATGATGCCGTGATGTCAGAGATCAACACGACGCCGCTTGTCGACATCATGTTGGTTCTCCTGATCATCTTCCTGATCACCAGTCCGGTGGTGCTGAACCTGCAGAAAGTTTCGCTGCCTGCAGAGACGAACCAGGTTACCAAGACCAAACCGGAAGACGTCAATATCACCATCAATAAAGATGGCGAGATGTACTACAACCAGACGCGCATCGCGAACACGGACGAGCTGTTCAAGTTCCTCGCGGAGCAGTCGGTGAAGCAGCCGCAGCCTGCCGTGAAAGTTCGTGGCGACCAGGAGTCCCGCTACGAAGCGATCGGTCGGGTGATCTACACGGCACAGCGTGCTGGGATTCAGAAGGTCGGTTTCGTGATCGAACCGCCTGACAAGATGTAAGAACTCTTGTCCGCGGTGCCCGGTTTTGCCGGGCACCGCGTCCGTTACCCCAACATTTGAAAAGGAAACATCATGGGTATGAACGTAGGTTCGGGCTCCGCAAAAGGAGCCGATCCGGAACCGATGATGGAAATGAACATGACGCCGCTGATCGACGTCTTGCTCGTTCTCATCATTATGATGATTATCACGATTCCGAAACAGAACCACTCGGTTAATCTGAACATGCCGGTCGGGACTCCGCCGCAGACTAATGAGAAACCGATTGTGGTCACGATCGACGTGGACTTCGACGGCACCATCCTCTGGGACGGTGAAGTGATCCCGAATCGTCAGGCGCTGGAAGCGAAAATGAACAGCGTCGCCGCGATGCCAAACCAGCCGGAAGTGCACCTGCGTCCGAACAAGCTGGTAGAGTACAAGGTGGTGGCTGGTGTCATGGCAACCGCCCAGCGTCTCGGCGTCACCAAGATCGGCATGGTCGGTAACGAGCAGTTCCAGTAATCGTTCCATGTTAGACCAACACGGCAGGGGCTCCCTGCCGTGTCCATTTTGAAAAAAGGATTTTTCCGATGATTAAATTCCGTCTCGCACACCTTGGCCTCGCGCTGGCCGCGCTTGGTTTCACTGCGGCTGTTCCTGTCGTGGGCCTGGCCCCCGTGCACGCCGCTGTCTCGCTGCGTCCGGAAGTCGGCAAACCGCTGCAACAGGCGCAGACCCAGATCAAGCAAGGCAATGCCAAAGGCGCGCTGGCGACCCTGCGCGAAGCGGACAAGGCAGCAAAGAGCGACGACGAGCGCTTCCTGATCGAGCGCGTGCGCGCATCGGCAGCCTCGGCCGCCGGCGACTGGGACACCGCCGCCAATTCGTTCGAAAGGCTGCTGGACTCGGGCAAGCTGAGCGCGGGTGAGCGTTCGCAGTTCTCGGAAGGCCTGGTCGGCATCTACATGCGCGCCGGCGACCTGAACAAGGCGAACACCACCATCCTGAACCTGCTGAAGAAAGGCGACGATCCCAAGCTGCGCGCCTACCTGCTGCAGAACTATTACAAGCAAGGCAATGTCGCCGCTCTGGAAGCGGAACTGCGCAAGGCCGAAGCAAGCGGCCGCCTGAGCGAAGACCAGCTCGGCATGCTGGCCAACATCCAGCTGAAGAAGAACGACAAGGCGGGCTACGTCCAGACCATCGAGAAGCTGGCCGCCAGCTATCCGAAGGCCCAGTACTGGAACGACCTGCTGAACCGCGTGCAGGGCAAGCCGGGCTTCTCGGGCCGTCTGGCAGTGGACATCTACCGTCTGAAGCTGGCCAACAACCTGATGAAGAAGCCGAGCGAGTTCATGGAAATGGCCCAGCTGGTGCTGCAGGCGAAAGCCCCGGCCGAAGCGCTGAAGGTCATCGACAAGGGCTACAAGGCCGGCGCCCTGGGCACCGGTCCGGATGCGGGCCGTCACCAGCGCCTGAAGGACCTGGCCGAGAAGAACCTGGCCGAGCAGAACAAGGGCGTCGCCGCCCTGGAAGCCGAATACACCGCCGCCAAGGACAACGATGCCCTCGTCGGCCTCGGTTACGCGCTGGTGCAGGGTGGCCAGGCCGACAAGGGCCTGAAGATGATGGAAGCCGCGATCAAGGCCGGCGGCCTGAAGCGTGTCGACGAAGCCAAGCTGCGCCTGGGCGAAGCCTATGCCGCAGCCGGCAAGAAGTCGCAAGCCATCAGCACGCTCAAGACCGTGGGCGGCAAGGACGGCACCGCCGACCTGGCCCGCTACTGGATCATGGCGATCAATCGTCCGATCGCTTGATTCAAGTCGCTTGACGGAAAGCCGCCTTCGGGCGGCTTTTTTTTCGCCTCAGCGGTGCCGCGCCTGGCAATGCCGATGTTATTTTCCCAATGCACAATGCCCTTCCTCATGGCAGCAATGGGTCTCGCTGCTGTGCAACATCATAGTTACCGTATAATCAGAGTTTTCGTGCCGGACGCCCACCTCCCCGGCTCGTGCAACTGGACCAATTGATGAAGGTATTCCGCGGACTTCCCAACGACAGGGCGCGCGCGCCCTGCGCGCTCACGATCGGCAACTTTGACGGTGTCCACCGTGGACACCAGGCATTGTTGGCGCACGTCCGCAGCGCCAGCGCCTCGCTTGGCCTGGAAGCCGCCGTCATGACCTTCGAACCCCATCCGCGCGAATACTTCGCCCAGCGCAGCGGCGACCTGTCCAAGGCCCCGGCGCGCATCGCCAACCTGCGCGACAAGCTGGACGACCTGGCCAAGGCCGGCATCGACCGCGTCATCGTCGAGCACTTCAACGAACACTTCGCGGCCCAGTCCCCCGAGGACTTCATCGCGCGCGTGCTGGTCGACGGCCTGCACGTCAAATGGCTGATGGTCGGCGACGACTTCCGCTTCGGCGCGCGCCGCGCCGGCGACATCCAGATGCTGCAGGAGGCCGGCCAGCGCTTCGGCTTCCAGGTCGAGACCCTGCCCGCCGTGATGCACGGCGCCCAGCGCATCTCGTCCTCGGCCGTGCGCGCGGCGCTGGCCGAAGGCGACTTCGCCCGCACCAGCGAACTGCTGGGCCACCCCTACACCATGTCGGGCCACGTGATCCACGGTCAGAAGCTGGGCCGTACACTCGGCTTCCCGACCCTGAACCTGCGCGTGGTGCACCGCCCCGCCCTGTCCGGCATCTTCGTGGTCCAGGTCCACGGCCTGGCGGACCAGCCGCTACCGGCGGTGGCCAGCCTGGGCGTGCGCCCGACCGTCGAAGACGCCGGCCGCATGCTGCTGGAAGTGCACCTGTTCGACTTCGCCCGGTCCTGCTACGGGAAGCTGGTGCGCGTCGAATTCCTGGCCAAGCTGCGCGACGAGGAAAAGTACGTCGACCTGCCCACCCTCACCGCCGCGATCGACAAGGACGCGGCCCAGGCGCGCGCCTTCTTCGCCCACCGCAACGGCGCCCTCACCGCGACCGACCGAATTTGACGCGGCCCGCCCGCGTCCGCGGCCGGCGCGTTTCCGGCCTGCGTCTTGAAACATATTCATTATCAGAAGAATCTTATGTCCGACTCTAAACAGAACACGCCCAAGGGCGCCAAGAAGCCTGAAAGCAAATACCCGGTCAACATGACCGACACGCCCTTCCCGATGCGCGGCGACCTCGCCAAGCGCGAGCCGGGCTGGGTCAAGCAGTGGCAAGACAAGAAAATCTATGAGCGCGTCCGCAAGGCGGCCGCCGGCCGCCCGAAGTTCATCCTGCACGACGGTCCGCCGTACGCCAACGGCGACATCCACCTGGGCCACGCCGTCAACAAGATCCTGAAAGACATGGTGGTCAAGTCGCGCACCATCGCCGGCTTCGACGCGCCCTATGTGCCGGGCTGGGACTGCCACGGCATGCCGATCGAGATCCAGATCGAAAAACAGTTCGGCAAGAACCTGCCGACCGCCGAGGTGCTGCAGAAAGCCCGCGCCTACGCGCTCGAGCAGATCGACCGCCAGCGCGCCGGCTTCATCCGCCTGGGCGTGCTGGGCGAATGGGACAACCCCTACATGACCATGGCCTTCAGTAACGAAGCCGACGAGCTGCGCGCCCTCGGCAAGCTGCTGGAGAAAGGCTATGTCTACCGCGGCCTGAAGCCCGTCAACTGGTGCTTCGACTGCGGCTCGGCCCTGGCCGAAGCGGAAGTGGAATACCAGGACAAGCGCGACCCGGCGATCGACGTCGGCTTCCCGTTCGCGGAACCGGAAAAAGTCGCCGCCGCCTTCGGCCTGGCTTCGCTGCCGACCGACTATGGCTTCATCGTGATCTGGACCACCACCCCGTGGACCATCCCGTCGAACCAGGCGCTGAACGTCAACCCGGAAGTCACTTACGCGCTGGTCCAGGCCGAGCGCGACGGCGCCCCGCTGCTGCTGATCCTGGCCGCCGACCTGGTGGAGTCCGTCCTGCAGCGCTACAAGCTGGAAGGCAAAGTCATCGCCACCACCCTGGGCGACAAGCTGGGCGGCCTGCGCTTCAAGCACCCGCTGTTCGCGCAAGACGCATTCTACGACCGCACCTCGCCGGTCTACCTGGCCGACTACGTCACCACCGACAGCGGCACCGGCGTCGTGCACTCGGCCCCGGCCTACGGCCTGGAAGACTTCCAGTCCTGCAAGGCGCACGGCATGAAGGATGACGAGATCCTGAAGCCCGTGATGGGCGACGGCCGCTTCGCGTCCACACTGCCGCTGTTCGGCGGCATGACCATCTGGGAAGCCAGCAAGCCGATCTGCGAAGCCCTGCGCGGCGCGGGCGCCCTGTTCGAGCTGAAGATGTTCGACCACAGCTACATGCACTGCTGGCGCCACAAGACCCCGATCGTCTACCGCGCCACCAGCCAGTGGTTCGCCGGCATGGACGTCACGCCGAAGGACGGCGGCCCGACCCTGCGCCAGACCGCGCTGGCCGGCATCGACGAGACCAAGTTCTTCCCGGACTGGGGCCAGGCGCGCCTGCACGGCATGATCGCCAACCGTCCGGACTGGACCCTGTCGCGTCAGCGCCAGTGGGGCGTGCCGATGGCCTTCTTCATCCACAAGGAGACCGGCGAGCTGCACCCGCGCACCCCGGAGCTGCTGGAGCAGGTCGCCCAGCTGATCGAGAAGGAAGGCATCGACGCCTGGCAGAAGCTCGACCCGGCCACCCTGCTGGGCGCGGACGCGGCCAGCTACGAGAAGAACAAGGACACCCTGGACGTGTGGTTCGACTCCGGTTCGACCCACCAGACCGTGCTGCGCGGCTCGCACAAGGAGCAGTCAAGCTTCCCGGCCGACCTTTACCTGGAAGGCTCGGACCAGCACCGCGGCTGGTTCCACTCCTCGCTGCTGACCTCCTCGATGCTCAACGGCCGCCCGCCGTACAAGGCGCTGCTGACCCACGGCTTCACCGTCGACGAGCAGGGCAAGAAGATGTCCAAGTCGCTCGGCAATACGCTGGCGCCGCAGAAGATCTCGGATACCCTGGGCGCCGACATCCTGCGCCTGTGGGTGGCCTCGACCGACTACACCGGCGAGCTGTCGATCGGCGAAGAAATCCTCAAGCGCGTGACCGAGTCCTACCGCCGCATCCGCAACACCCTGCGCTTCCTGCTGGCGAATACCTCGGACTTCAATCCGGCCAAGGACAGCGTCCCGGTCGCCGAGCTGCTGGAAATCGACCGCTATGCGATCGCCGCGATGGCCCAGCTGCAGCAGGAGGTCGCCGCCAGCTTCGAGCGCTACGAGTTCCACCCGGTGGTCGCCCGCCTGCAGAACTACTGCTCGGAAGACCTGGGCGGCTTCTACCTCGACATCCTCAAGGACCGCCTGTACACCACCGGCGTGAACTCGCACGCGCGCCGCTCGGCCCAGACCGCGCTGTGGCACATCGCGCACAGCCTGCTGCGCCTGATGGCGCCGATCCTGTCCTTCACCGCCGAGGAAGCCTGGGCCGTGTTCGCGGGCGAGAAGGCCTTCGCGGAGAGCGACGAGACCATCTTCACCCAGACCCTGTGGACCTTCCCGGCGCTGCCGGACGGCGAGGCGCTGCTGGCCAAGTACGCCCTGCTGCGCGAAGTGCGCGCCAGCGTCACCAAGCAGCTGGAAGAGGTGCGCGCTTCCGGCGCCATCGGTTCCTCGCTGCAGGCCGAGCTGGCGATCAAGGCTGCGGGCGAGAAGTACCAGGCGCTCGCGAGCCTGGACGACGACCTGAAGTTCGTGTTCATCACTTCGCAGGCGACCGTCACTGAAGCCGCCAACGAAGCCGAGGAAAGCGTGACCGTGACCCCGTCGGAAGCGGAAAAGTGCGAGCGCTGCTGGCACTACCGCCGCGACGTCGGCCACGACCACGCGCACGCCGGCCTGTGCGGCCGCTGCGTGAGCAACCTGTTCGGCAGCGGCGAAGCCCGCCGCTTCGCCTAAGCCCCTCTTGGGTACTACCGCCATGCCGGATGAGCCGGCATGGCGGCATCCGACACCTCTACCATGGCAACCAAAAAGAAAACCGCAGTGTCCGGCGTCATGAAAGCCGCTCCCCAATCCAGCAGCGGCATGCTGCCCTGGCTGGGCCTCGCCCTGATCCTGGTGCTGCTCGACCAGGTCGTCAAGATCACCGTCGAGCGCAGCTTCCACTATGGCGAGACGCTGCCCGTCACCAGCTTCTTCAACCTGATCAAGGTCTACAACCCGGGCGCGGCCTTCAGCTTCCTGGGCGACGCCGGCGGCTGGCAGCGCTACCTGTTCACCGGCATCGCGGTGGTCGCGGTCGGCTACATCCTGTATCTGCTCAAGCGCCATCCCGGCCAGCGCCTGTTCTGCTTCGCCCTGGCCCTGATCATGGGCGGCGCGATCGGCAACGTGATCGACCGCCTGGCCTATGGCCACGTGATCGACTTCCTCGACTTCTACTGGAAGGGCCTGGGCCACTTCCCGGCCTTTAACATCGCCGACATCGGCATCTCCGTGGGCGCCTTCCTGTTCATCCTGGATGAGCTGCGCCGCGTGAACAAGTCCTGATTTTAGGAGCATGAACATGGACCTGAAGGGCAAGAAGATCGTCCTCGGCCTGACCGGCGGCGTCGCCTGCTACAAATCGGCGGAACTGTGCCGCGCCCTGGTCAAGCGGGGCGCCAGCGTGCAGGTCGTGATGACCGAGGCCGCGCTGCACTTCATCGGCGCGGTGACCATGCAGGCCCTGTCCGGGCACACGGTCTACACCGACCAGTGGGACCCGCGCGTGGCCAACAACATGGCCCACATCGACCTGACCCGCGGCGCCGACGCGGTCCTGATCTCGCCCTGCTCGGCCGATTTCATCCGCAAGCTGGCGCACGGCGCCTGCGACGACCTGCTCTCGACCCTGTGCGTGGCGCGCCCGCGCCATGTGCCGCTGCTGGTGGCCCCGGCGATGAACGTCGAGATGTGGGAGAACCCGGCCACCATGCGCAACGTGGCGCAGCTGCGCGAAGACGGCATCCACATCCTGGGCCCGGCCGCCGGTTCCCAGGCCTGCGGCGAGACCGGCTACGGCCGCATGCTCGAACCCGAAGAGCTGGTGGACGAGCTGATCGCCTCCTTCCAGCACAAGGTGCTGCTTGGTCGCCGCGTCCTGATCACGGCCGGCCCTACGTTTGAACCGATCGACCCGGTGCGCGGCATCACCAATCTCTCGTCCGGGAAGATGGGCTATGCGGTGGCGCGCGCGGCGCATGAAGCGGGCGCCGAGGTGACCCTGGTGTCCGGCCCCACCTCCCTGCCCACGCCGCACGGCGTGCGCCGCATCGACGTGCTCACCGCCCAGCAGATGCACGACGCCGTCATGGCCGGCATCGAGGGCCAGCACGTCTTCGTCGGCGTGGCCGCGGTAGCCGACTGGCGCGTGGCCAATGCCAGCGACCAGAAGCTGAAAAAACAGGAAGGCGGCGGCGCGCCCCAGCTGGAATTCGTGCAGAACGCAGACATCCTGGCCTCGGTGGCCTCCACCACCAGCCTGTCCGGCTGGCCGTATTGCGTCGGCTTTGCGGCGGAATCGGAAAACCTGATGGAATTTGGCGCCGCCAAGCGCGAGCGCAAAGGCATTCCGCTTCTGGTGGGTAATATTGGCCCTCAGACCTTCGGCCAGGACGACAACACCATCATCCTGTTCGACGAGAGCGGCCACACCGTGCTGCCGCGCGCGGACAAGCTCACGCTCGCGCGCCAGCTCGTGTCCGAGATCGCCAAGCGGCTCGAACGGCGCTCCCTCCTGACCTAAGCACAAGAACACATGAAGAACATCGACCTCAAGATCCTCGACCCGCGCATGAAGGATTTCCTGCCGGCCTACGGCACGCCCGGCAGCGCGGGCCTGGACCTGCGCGCCTGCGTGGACGCCCCCCTCACCATCGAGCCGGGACAGACCGTGCTGGTGCCCACCGGCCTGGCGATCCACATCGGCGATCCGGGCTATGCGGCCATGATCCTGCCGCGTAGTGGACTCGGCCATAAGAACGGCATCGTTCTCGGCAATCTGGTAGGCTTAATCGACTCCGACTACCAGGGCCAGCTGATGGTCTCGACCTGGAACCGCAGCCAGGCCGTGTTTACGCTGCAGCCGATGGATCGTCTCGCGCAGCTCATCGTGGTGCCTGTCCTGCAGGTGGGCTTCAACGTGGTGGAGGAGTTCGCATCGAGCGAACGGGGCGCCGGAGGGTTCGGCAGCACCGGCAAACAATAACAACATGTAAGGAGGACCATGACCCGCATCCATCGCCTGCCAACGCACTTCCGTCCGCTAGCGCTGGTCGTCGCCACCGCCGCACTCCTGTCGGCCTGCTCCACGCCCGGGCCGACCGTGCCGGGCGCCCAGCCAGGCATCTTCGCCGGCCCCCAGCCGGCCAGGTCCGAGCTGAGCCCCCAGGTCGCCGCGGCGGCCGACACCCTCGACAAGATGGCCACCCTGCAGGACCGCCTGTACCGGGTCGCGGCTCCCCTCCTGATCGACAACGCGGAACTGTGCACCAAGCACGCCCGCAACCTGCTGGGCTTTACCGCCCAGAACCGCTACGACTACGCCGGCATCTATGGCGAGGCCGCCCACGTGGCCTTCGGCATGGGCGAGCGTCTCCAGGTCATCAACGTCCTGGCCGGCAGCGGCGCCGCCAAGGCCGGGCTGCGCAAGGGTGACGAACTGCTGGCCGCCGGCGGCAAGCCCTTGCCGGAAGGTCCCGAAGCGCGCGCGCAGGCCGGCGCCGTGTTCCGGCCGATCGTGACCAAGCAGGCAACCCTGCCGTTGACGATCGCCCGTGGCGGCAACACCCGCGATCTCAGCATCCCGGTCACCCGTGCCTGCGCCTTCGGCATCGAACTGGGCAACGCGGACAACGTCAACGCCTACGCGGACGGCCAGCGCGTGATGGTCACGCGCGGCATGATGAACTTCACCCAGAACGACGACGAACTGGCCTACGTGGTGGCGCGCTCCATGGCGCACAACATGCTGGGCCACGCGGCCACGCAACGCAACGCGGCGACCATCAGCAGCATCATCGACAACCTGATCCGCGTGACGCCGGATACCTCGATGCTGATCGGCAGCGCGGGCATCAAGGCCATGCCGGCCGAAAGCGATGCGGCGGCGGACCGGCTGGCCATGTACCTGCTGGCGCGGGCGGATTACCGGGTCGAAGGTGTGTCCGGGTTCTGGAAGCGGCTGGCGGGGACGTATCCGGCGACGGTGCTCAATGGCTATACGGCCAACCATCCGGGCATGGCGGCGCGGATCGCTGCGGTTGAGCGGGCGCTGGCGGAGGTCAGGTCGAAGAAGTCGGGCAATAAGCCGCTGGTGCCCTGAGGCGGTAACGCTGTTCTACTAAACTTGGGTCCCGGCCTGCGCCGGGACGACGTGCGTAAGTGCGTGTCCGAAATCGCTCTTTCTGATTTCAACGTTCACTTACCAACGTCGTCCCGGCGCAGGCCGGGACCCAAGTTCCTATGCACGCCGCATTCCTTTCCCCCGCCAACACGCCCCCCGCTTTTTTTGTATTATTCTTCATCAACCTTTTCACGCCGCACCCCGGCCGCGCGCACATGGACAGTATCGACCTCGAAGTGCTGAAGACTTCCGCCGCCTGGCTCGCCGCCGGCCGCCGCTGCCAGCTGGTCACGGTGATCAAGACCTGGGGCTCCAGTCCGCGCCCGATCGGCGCCACGCTCGGCATCTGCGAAGACGGCCAGGTGGTCGGCTCGGTCTCGGGCGGCTGCATCGAGGACGACCTGATCGCCAAGGTGCGCGGCAACGGCATCGAATTTACCCGTCCGGAAATCGTCAGCTACGGCATCAGCGCCGACGAAGCCCACCGCTTCGGCCTGCCCTGCGGCGGCACCATCGAACTCGCCATCGAGCCGCTGTCGCGCGACAGCCGCATCGACGAACTGCTCGAGCGCCTCGGCCAGGGCGAACTGGTCGAGCGCAGCATCGACCTCCAAACCGGCGCGGTCAGCCTGCGCCGCGCGGAAGCCTCCGCCATCCAGCGCGTCGAGGGCGATGTGCTGCACACCATCCACGGTCCGCGCTGGCGCCTGTACATCATCGGCGCCGGCCCGCTGTCGCGCTTCCTGGCCCAGGTGGCGGCCGGCATGGACTACCGCGTCACCGTGTGCGACCCGCGCGAGGAATACCACAGCGGCTGGAACCTGCCCGGCGTGGAACTGGTCCACGTGATGCCGGACGACCTGGTAATCGAGGCGAAGCTGGACGCGCGCAGCGCCGTGGTCGCGCTGACCCACGACCCCAAGCTGGACGACCTGGCGCTGATGGAAGCGCTCAAGTCGGAGGCCTTCTATGTCGGCGCCATCGGCTCGCGCCTGAACAACAGCAAGCGGCGCGAACGCCTCAAGCTGTTCGACGTGACCGAGGACCAGCTGGCCAGGCTGCACGGCCCGATCGGCCTCTACATCGGCAGCAAGACGCCGGCCGAGATCGCGATCTCGATCATGGCCGAACTCACCGCCGTGAAGAACGGCGTTCCCGCGGAGATGCTGGTGCCGCATGCGGCGGCCATCGAAACGGCGTCCACCGAGGTCTGCGCACGCGCCGCCTGAATTCGAAAGCAATGTAAAAGCAAAAAACGGATGGCGCGTCCCGGGCGGCGCCGCCACCATCACCTGTTCTCCCGTACTTCGAGCATCAACATCATGAACACTGCAAACATGCTGCGCCTGGTCGCGCTGGCCGCCATCTGGGGCGGCTCCTTCCTCTTCATGCGCATCGCCGCGCCGGTACTCGGTCCCGCCGTGCTGATCGAATACCGGGTCGCCTTCGCCGCCCTGTTCCTGGCGGGTGTCGCCTGGGTGCTGCGCAAGCGCGCCTCGACCGCGCCGCTCAATCTGCGTGAGCACTGGAAGCACTACCTGATCCTGGGCCTGTTCAATTCCGCCCTGCCCTTCGTGCTGTTCGCCTTCGCAGCCCGCACCCTGTCGGCATCGGTGCTGTCGGTGCTGAACGCCACCGCGCCGATGTGGGGCGCGCTGGTGGCCTTCGTGTGGGCGCGCCAGCCGGTCAGCGGACGGGCGGCGCTGGGCCTGGTGCTGGGCACCATCGGCGTGGCCCTGCTGGTCGGCTTCGACCACGTGTCCGACCTGCCCGGCGCCGGCCTGGCCGTGGGCGCGGCCCTGATCGCGGCGCTCAGCTACAGCATCGCCAGCCAGTACGCCAAGTCGGCCAAGGCCGTGCCGCCCTTCGCCAATGCCCATGGCTCGATGTGGGCGGCCGCGCTCCTGGTGCTGCCGGTGATTCCGCTCTTCCCTTCGCCCGGCGAACCGACCGTCGGCATCATGGCCGCCGTGCTCGCGCTCGGCGTGCTGTGCAGCGGCATCGCCTACATCATCTACTTCAAGCTGATCGAGGAAGTCGGCACCACCTCGGCCCTCACCGTGACCTTCCTGAACCCGGTCTTCGGCATCCTGTGGGGCGCGATCTTCCTGCATGAAGTGGTGGGCTGGCACACGCTGGCCGGTTCGGCCATCGTCCTGCTGGGCACGGCGCTGGTGACCGGCTTCACGCCCTCCTTCCTGCGCGCACCCGCAGCCGCGCAAGGGAAATGATGGGCGAATTGAACATCCCCCTGCCCGCGGGCTACCGCGTGCAGGACGTGCTGGCCTTCCACAGCCGCGATGCGGAAGGCGTGGCCGAGCAGATCACCGAACAAGGCCTGCGCAAAGGCATCCTGCTCGGCGGCGTGCCGGTGCTGATCGACATCGCCTTCCCTACGAATGCCAAGGACGCTACCAACGCGGCGAAAAAGGCCAAGACCACGAAGGCCGTGGAAGGCATGGCCCTGTGCCGCGTCGTTCCGGACGGCGAGCTCACAGCGGCCCAACAGCAGGCAGTAGAAGACGCCCTGCTCAACATGCTGGGGCTGCGCATCGACCCGGCCGCCTTCGCAGACTTCGCGCGCGCCGATCCGGTGCTCGGCCCCATCCTGGCGCGCCAGCCGGGGCTGCGCATCGTGCAGTCCGCCACCGTGTTCGAGGCCCTGACCTGGGCCATCATTGGCCAGCAGATCAACCTGAGCTTTGCCATCTCGCTGCGCCGCAGCCTGATCCAGGTCGCCGGCCGCCCGCATTCCAGCGGCCTGTGGTGCTACCCGGAAGCGTCCGACGTCGCCCGCCTGCAGCTCGACGAGCTCACCAGCCGCAAGTTTTCGCGCGCGAAAGCCGAGACCGTCCTGCGCCTGGCCCAGCTGGTGGACGAAGGCAAGCTGTCCCTGGCGCGCGACCGCGACCCCATGGAGGTCAGCCGCGAACTGCTGGCCGTCAAGGGCATCGGCCCCTGGACCGTCAACTACGCCTTGCTGCGCGGCTATGGCTACCCCGACTGCTCGCTGCACGGCGACGTGGCGGTGCGCACAGCCTTCCACCAGCTGATGGGAGGCGAAGCACGGCCGGACATCGCCGAAGCCGAACGCCTGCTGGAGCGCTACAAGCCGCACCGGACCATGGCCGCCGCCTACCTGTGGGCCAGCCTCAGCGACCAGGCCGGCTGAGCCCAGGCGGACTTAATTCCAGCGCGGCAGGCCTTCGAACTGCTGCGCTCCTTCTCCCGAAAACCGGATCAGTTCCGCCAGCGGCACGGTGGCCAGGTTGTCGCGGCCGTAGTGCCCGCCGAGCGCGCTGGGAATCTTGAGGCAGTACTTGCGCCCGTCCGGGAGCGGCCCCAGCGCCGCCTCGGCCAGGCACACGACTTCCGGCATATACCAATCGTTGAGAAAATCCTGGTTGTACGAGAGCGCGTCGAAATCGGCCCTGCTGCTGGCCACCGGTTCGCAGCACAGGTCTTGCGGGCGCAGTCGCCAGTAGTGGTCGTCCTCGTCGCGGATGATGAGGTTACCGAACGCATTGGCCCCGAGGACTTCGACGGCCTTCAGGCCGACCCAGCCCCAGGAATCGTTGATATCGTCGACATGGATCATGGTTGCCCCTTGCATGCTCGCCCCTTGCAGTACGGCCGGCATGCGCCAGCCTTTGCCGGTTGGACCAGGGGGATGCGGGAAGATTGCAGGCGAACGCGGCAGGATTGACCTGGATCGAGGAAGATACGCGCCGAAATGGAAAAAGCCGCCGATTCTTGCGAACCGGCGGCTTTTCGAATTCTGGTTGCGGGGACAGGATTTGAACCTGTGACCTTCGGGTTATGAGCCCGACGAGCTGCCAGACTGCTCCACCCCGCGTCTGATGGTTCGTATTATACGCAGCTTCTACCTTTTAGGCAAACTCAATCCAGCCGCGATGTGCGATTGCAGCAGCTTATGACTCATGCATAAGCGCCGCAGCCCGCTTTCCAGGCCCTTGCCGGACCACATGAGCACTGCAATCAGTGTAAAGTAAAGGGCAATACCAATTCGTCGATGACCTATGAAATTCTGCTCCGAGTGCGCCCATCCTGTCGCGCTGGCCATTCCTGAAGGCGACAACCGGCCGCGCTACGTCTGCACGCACTGCCACACGATCCATTATCACAATCCCAAGCTGGTCATCGGCTCCATTCCCGTCTGGGAACAGGACGGCAAGCTGCAAGTGCTGCTGTGCCGCCGCGCCATCGAGCCGCGCTACGGCTACTGGACCTTGCCGGCCGGCTTCATGGAAAACGAAGAGACCACTGAGCAGGCCGCCGTGCGCGAAACCGAAGAGGAAGCCGGCGCCAACGTCGAGCTCGGCAACCTGTTCACCCTGCTGAACGTGGCCCACGTGCACCAGGTGCACCTGTTCTACCTGGCGCGCCTGCGCGACCTCGATTTCGCGCCGGGTATCGAAAGCCTGGAAGTCAAACTGTTCACGGAAGCCGAGATCCCCTGGGACGAGCTGGCCTTCCCCACCATCCGCAGCACCCTGGAACTCTTCTTTGCCGACCGGATCAAAGTGCGCGAGGGCGGCAGCTATGGATTCCACAGCCGGGATATCGTGCGCCCCATGCTCGCGCCGCGCGGGCCCGACTGACCCGGCGAGGCCCGCATGATCCCCTGGCTCGAGAGCGATACGCCTTTTCCCGACGTGTCCGAGGCATTGACCGTGGACGCGCCCGGCCTGCTCGCGGCCGGCGCCGACCTCTCGCCCCAGCGCCTGCTGCTTGCGTACCAGAACGGGATTTTCCCCTGGTTTTCGGAAGGCCAGCCCATCCTGTGGTGGAGCACCGATCCGCGCATGGTGCTGCTCACCGAGCAGTTCAAGGTCAGCGACAGCCTGAAAAAGACCCTGCGCAAGGTCGAGCGCAGCCGCGTCGAGGGCGGGCCTTGGGACGTGCGCTTCGACACCGCCTTCGAAGAGGTGATGCGCGCCTGCGCGGCTCCGCGGCGCGACGGACCCGGAACCTGGATTTCGGAAGACATCATCGACGGCTACACTGGCCTGCACCAGATGGGCTATGCCCACTCGGCCGAGGTCTGGCTGGACGGCGAGCTGGTCGGCGGCGCGTATGGCGTGTGCATCGGCCGCATGTTCTATGGCGAATCGATGTTCGCACGCGTCTCGGATGCGTCCAAGGTGGCGCTCGCCTACCTGGTGTCCTTCCTGCGCGGGCATGGCGTGCGCATGATCGACTGCCAGCAGGAGACCGGCCACCTGGCGTCGCTGGGCGCTGCGCCGATCCCGCGCAGCCGCTTCCTCGAGCATCTGCGCGCTGCGATCCGCGAACCGGCCATCACGCAATGGAAGGTGGCGGCACCGTTGACTGGCTAACACTGTGCGCAGCGCGATTTCGCTAAAATAGGTTTCACCACGTCGTCTCGAGAGCTTTTTGCATGACGCACCTAAATGACCTGCCCTTCGCAACGCTGCAGTTCTATACCACGGCGCCCTATCCGTGCAGCTATCTCGATTCCCGCCAGGCCAGGTCGCAGGTGGCGACGCCCTCGCACCTCATCAATGCCGACGTGTATTCCGAGCTGGTGAAGAACGGTTTCCGCCGCAGCGGCATCTTCACCTACCGTCCCTATTGCGACGGCTGCCAGGCCTGCATCCCGGTGCGTGTCAAGTGCGAGGACTTCACGCCCAACCGCACCCAGCGCCGCGCGTGGAAGCGCCACGGCGAGCTGGTCGCGATGGTGGCCAACCTGGCTTTCTCGGACGAGCACTACGCGCTCTACCTGCGCTACCAGACCACGCGCCACGTCGGCGGCGGCATGGACCAGGACAGCCGCGACCAGTACGCCCAGTTCCTGCTGCAGAGCCGGGTCAACACGCGCCTGGTCGAGTTCCGCGAGCCGGACGGCACCCTGCGCATGGTCTCGATCATCGACGTGCTGTCGGACGGCCTGTCCTCGGTGTACACCTTCTTCGATCCGGACGTCGAAGGCGCCTCTTACGGCACTTACAACGTGATGTGGCAGGTGAACCAGGCGCGCGAGCTCGGCCTGGGCTATGTCTACCTGGGCTACTGGATCGAACAAAGCCCGAAGATGGCCTACAAGATCAATTTCCGCCCGCTGGAAGCGCGCGTCAACGGCGTCTGGAGCGTCTTGGAGCGCTGACAACGCCCGGCGATCCTCTACGGGTCGCCGCACGGTAGAATGGCGGGGATTATCACACTGAGCACCCCATGTCCGACAAACTCCTGTACGCCCTTGCCCGTCCCGTGCTGTTCTCGCTCGATCCCGAGGCGGCCCACAACCTGACCCTGCCGGCCCTGCGCCGCGCCGCCGAACTCGGCCTGACCAGCGTGGTCAAGAAACCCCAGCCCGACCCGCGCACCGTCATGGGCATCACCTTCCCCAACCCGGTCGGCCTGGCCGCCGGCCTGGACAAGGATGGCGCCTACATCGACGGCCTGGCCGCGCTCGGCTTCGGCTCGATCGAGATCGGCACCGTGACGCCGCGCGGCCAGATGGGCAACCCGAAGCCGCGCATGTTCCGCCTGCCGAAGGCGCGCGGCATCATCAACCGCATGGGCTTCAACAACGGCGGCGTGGACGCCTTCGTGGCCAACGTGCAGGCTTCGCGCTTCTACCAGGAGCGCCAGGGCGTGCTGGGCCTGAACATCGGCAAGAACGCCGACACCCCGATCGAGCGCGCCGCCGAGGATTACCTGCACTGCCTGCGCCGCGTCTATCCCTACGCGAGCTATGTGACGGTCAATATCTCCTCGCCCAACACCAAGAACCTGCGCCAGCTGCAGGGTGCGTCGGAACTGGACGCCCTGCTCTCCCAGCTCAAGCAGGAGCAGTCGCGCCTGGCCGACGAGTACGGCCATTACGTGCCGGTGGCGCTGAAGATCGCGCCGGACGTGGACGGCGACCAGATCCGCGACATCGCCGGCGCCCTGCTGCGCCACAAGATCGACGGCGTGATCGCCACCAACACCACGCTCAACCGCCGCGATGTGGAAGGCATGAAGCATGCGAACGAAGCCGGCGGCCTGTCGGGCGCGCCGGTGTTCGAGCAGTCGAACATCGTGATCCGCGCGCTCAAGGCCGAGCTGGGCGAGGAAGTGCCGATCATCGGCGTGGGCGGCATCATGCGCGGCCAGGATGCGCGCGCCAAGATCGCTGCCGGCGCCAAGCTGGTGCAGCTGTACAGCGGCCTGATCTACGCGGGCCCGGCGCTGGTGCGCGAGTGCGCCGACGCGCTGCGCACATAACAGGAGCGTGAACATGGAACGCAGGCAGCTGGGCCGCACGGATTTGATGGTGTCGACGGTCTGCCTCGGCACCATGACCTTCGGCGAGCAGAACAGCGAAGCGGACGCGCACGGCCAGCTCGATCTCGCACTGGAGCGCGGCGTCAACTTCATCGACACCGCCGAGATGTACCCGGTGATGCCGAACGCGGCCACGCAAGGCTCGACCGAGCGCTTCATCGGCACCTGGCTCAAGAAGAGCGGCCGGCGCCCGGACGTGGTGCTGGCCACCAAGGTGGCCGGGCCGAATCCGCACGCGCCCTGGATTCGCGGGCCGCAGCACAACCTCGGCCGGACCGACATCCGCGCGGCGGTCGAGGACAGCCTGCGGCGTTTGCAGACCGACTATATCGACCTGTACCAGCTGCACTGGCCGAGCCGGAACCTGCCGGTTTTCGGGGCGAACCAGTTCAACCCGGAGGCCGAGCGCGCGGCGGTGCCGATCGAAGAGAGCCTGATGGCGCTGGGGGAGCTGATCGACGAGGGCAAGATCCGCCACATCGGCGTGTCGAACGAGAGCGCCTGGGGCGTGTGCGAGTTCGTCAAGCTTTCGGAGATGAAGGGCCTGCCGAGGATCGCGACGATCCAGAATCTGTACAATCTGACGGCGCGGGCCTTCGAGACCAGTTTGCTGGATGAAGCGTGCTTCCGCAGCGATGTCAGTTTGCTGGCGTATAGCCCGCTGGCGTTCGGGCAGCTGACGGCCAAGTACCTGGACGATCCCAAGGCGCAGGGGCGGCTGAATATTTTTCCGAAGAGCTGGAGTCCGCGTTACCTGCGGCCGGCGGTGCTGGCGGCGTGCGCGGAGTATGCGAAGCTGGCGCGGGAGAATGGATTGAGCCCGGCTCAGATGGCGCTGGCGTGGTGTTATTCGCGGTGGTTCGTGGGGTCGACCATTATTGGGGCGACGTCGCTGGCGCAGCTGGAGGAGAACATCGGGGCGGTGGAGGTGAAGCTGTCAGCGGATGTGGTTGCAGCGATCGATGAGATTCATGCGCGGTTCACCAATCCTGGGCAGTGATCGGCGCTAACGCTGTTCACGCAAAACTTGGGTTCCGGCCTTCGCCGGAACGACGTGCTGAGGGCGGTGGTGCATTAAAAGATAACCACTAACCTAAAGACCGTCGTTCCGGCGAAGGCCGGAACCCAAGTTTCTTCGAGCAGCCACGAGCTCAACTCACTCCGCCGCCTGCAACGCCTTCTCGATATCCGCCCGCGTATACCCCTGAGCAAACCGCTCGATGAAGTGATACGCATACGCCCTCAGGTAAGACCCGCGCCGCACCGCCAGCCTGGTCACATTCTGCGCAAACAGGTGCGACGACTCGATCGCCCTCAGCCCCTTGTCGCGCCCATGGTCGAAGGCCATCGACGCGACTATCCCGACGCCCAGCCCCAGCGACACATACTGCTTGATGACGTCCGAATCCATCGCGGTAAGGACGATATCCGGCGCCAGCCCCGCTTCGACGAAGGCCGCATCGATATGGCTGCGGCCCGTGAAGCCGACGTCATAGGTAATGAGCGGATACTCCGCCAGGTCCTCGAGCCGCAGCGGGTGCGAAGTCGCGAAGATCGGATGCCCCTCCGGCGCCACCACCAGGTGGCTCCAGCGGTAGCACGGAAAGGACACCAGGTCCGGAAACGCCGACAAGCCCTCGGTCGCGATGCCGATGTCGGCCTTGCCCGACAAGACCCACTCCGCGATATGCTCCGGTGCGCTCTGCTGCAGGGCGATGCGCACGCCCGGGAAGGCCGAGCGGAAGGACTGCACCACCTGCGGCAGTGCATAGCGCGCCTGGGTGTGGGTCACGGCCACGGTCAAGGTGCCGCTGTCCTGGGCCGCATACTCGCGGCTGGCCTGCTGCAGGTTTTCCGCTTCCACCAGCAGCTTCTCGACGATACGCAGGATGCCCTTGCCCGGCGGCGTCAGGCCCGTCAAACGCTTGCCGTTGCGCTCGAAAATCTCGACGCCCAGTTCTTCTTCCAGTTCGCGGATCTGGCGCGACACGCCCGGCTGTGAAGTGAACAGCGCATTCGCCACCTCGGTCAGGTTGAAGTCGCGGCGCGCCGCTTCGCGTACGGAACGCAGCTGCTGGAAATTCATATGCCTTCCCCCTGGTCCACGAACACTTCGATGCGGCGCGGACGCACGACCAGGGTCTCGCCCTCTTTCAATCCGAGACTGGCGAAGCGCTCGTTCGGCAGCACGGCTTCGATCAGCTGCGCATTGTCGGCGCGCTCCAGGTCGAGCTGGGCCAGCGGGCCGATCGCATGGGCGCGGCGCAGCTTGGCCACCACGCCTTCGGCGCCCGGCGTATAGCGTTCCACATCCAGGTCGTGCGGACGCACGTAGCCGATACCGGCGCCGTCGCGCACGCCGGCGAACTGCGGCGCATTGAAGGTGACGTCGCCCGACGCCAGCACGCCTTCGTGCACGCGGCCGTGGAACAGGTTGACGTTGCCCAGGAAGCCGTACACGAACGGCGAAGCCGGCTTGTTATACACATCGCCAGGCGCGCCCTGCTGCTCCACGCGGCCCTTGTTCATCAGGACCACCTGGTCGGCCACTTCCAGCGCTTCTTCCTGGTCGTGGGTCACGAAGATCGAGGTCACGTGCAGGTCGTCGTGCAGGCGGCGCAGCCAGCGGCGCAGTTCCTTGCGCACCTTGGCGTCCAGCGCACCGAAGGGTTCGTCCAGCAGCAGCACGCGCGGCTCGACGGCCAGGGCGCGGGCCAGCGCGATGCGCTGGCGCTGGCCGCCGGACAGCTGCGGCGGATAGCGGTCGGCGATCCAGTCCAGCTGCACCAGCTCCAGCAGCTGTTTCACTTTTTCGCGGATCTGCTGCTCGCTCGGACGCTCCTTGCGCGGCTTGACGCGCAGGCCGAAAGCGACGTTCTCGAACACGGTCATGTGCTTGAACAGCGCGTAGTGCTGGAACACGAAGCCGACCTGGCGCTCGCGCACGTGGTGGTGCGAGGCATCCTGGCCGTCGAGCAGCACGCTGCCCGAATCCGGATGCTCGAGGCCCGCGATCACGCGCAGCAGTGTCGTCTTGCCGCAGCCGGAAGGGCCCAGGAGCGCGGTCAGTTCGCCGTCCGGGAACTTGAGCGAGACATCGTCCAGCGCGGTGAACTGGCCGAATTGCTTGTGGATGTGTTGGACTTCGATAGTCATGCTGCGTGCTCCGTATTGCGTTCGTCGGCGGCGGCCTTCTTGACCTGGTGCAGGCGCCATTCGATAAAGCTCTTCACCGCCAGGGTCACCAGCGCCAGGAGCGCCAGCAGCGATGCGATCGCGAACGCGGCCGTGAAGTTGTATTCGTTGTAGAGGATCTCGACCTGCAGGGGCATGGTGTTGGTCTCGCCGCGGATGTGGCCCGACACCACCGACACCGCGCCGAACTCGCCCATGGCACGGGCGTTACACAGGATCACGCCGTACAGCAGGCCCCATTTGATGTTCGGCAGCGTGACCTTGACGAAGGTCTGCCAGCCCGAAGCGCCCAGCACCAGCGCGGCCTCTTCTTCCTCGGTGCCCTGCTGCTGCATCAGCGGAATCAGCTCGCGCGCCACGAAGGGGAAGGTGATGAACACCGTCGCCAGCACGATGCCCGGCACCGCGAACAGGATCTTGATGTCGTGCTCGGCCAGCCAATCGCCGAACCAGCCCTGGGCGCCGAACAGCAGCACGTAGATCAGGCCCGCGATCACCGGCGACACCGAGAACGGCAGGTCGATCAGGGTCAGCAGGATGCTCTTGCCGCGGAACTCGAACTTGGCGATGGCCCAGGCCGCGGCGACGCCGAACACCAGGTTGAGCGGCACCGAGATGCCGGCCGCGATCAGGGTCAGCTTGATGGCCGACAGCGCATCCGGGTCCTTGATCGATTCGACATAGGTTTCCCAGCCGCGCTTGAGCGCTTCGGTAAACACCGCGATCAGCGGCACGAACAGGAACAGGGTTAGGAAGGCCAGCGCGACCGCGATCAGGGTGTAGCGCACCCAGTTCGGTTCGAACACATTGGTGGCCGGGCGCCTGGCCGGCACGGGCTTGGAAGGCGCGGACGCCACGTTGTCGAGGACTGCGCTCATTTCTTGCCCGCCCGTTTGCGTGTCCAGGCCTGCAGCAGATTAATCGTCAGCAGCAGGATGAAGGAGATGATCAGCATGACGACTGCAATGGCGGTAGCGCCCGCGTAGTCGTACTGCTCCAGCTTGGTGATGATGAACAGCGGCGTGATCTCGGACACCATAGGCAGGTTGCCCGCGATGAAGATCACCGAGCCGTATTCGCCGGTGGCGCGGGCGAAAGCCAGCGCGAAACCGGTCAGCAGCGCCGGCACGATGGTAGGCAGCACCACGCGGATGAAGGTCTGCAGCGGCGAAGCGCCCAGGCTGGCGGCGGCTTCCTCGAGCTCGCGCTCGGCCTCTTCCAGCACCGGCTGCACGGTGCGCACCACGAACGGCAGGCCGATGAAGGTCAGGGCCAGCACCACGCCCAGCGGCGTGAAGGCGACCTTGATGCCCAGGCTGGCCAGGTACTGGCCGATCCAGCCGTTATGCGAATACAGGGCCGTGAGCGTGATGCCGGCCACCGCGGTCGGCAGCGCGAACGGCAGGTCGACCAGGGCGTCGATGAAGCGCTTGCCGGGGAACTGGTAGCGCACCAGCACCCAGGCGACGATGCCGCCGAAGATGACGTTGATGAAGGCGGCGATCAGCGAGGCGCCAAAGCTCAGGCGGTAGGACGCCATCACACGCTCGGAGGTCACGGCGGCCCAGAACGCGTCCCAGGTCATCGTGAAGGTCTTGAGGAAGACCGCCGACAGCGGGATCAGGACGATCAGCGCCAGGTAAAAGATGGTGAAGCCGAGCGAGATGCCGAAGCCGGGGATGACCCGGCCTGGGGAGCGTCTGGCGCTCTTGCTCACACCGATGCTCGGCTGTGCTAGGAAAGTCATGGAAGCCCTTATTACAAATTCTTCTAACGGGCCACAATAATCTCACCTGAGTCTCATAAAGCAAACGAAACTTTCCTCATTTGCATAGACACTTTCCCTATTTGGCCTGGCTCAAAGGACCAGCTTCGCCGCTACGCCGGTCAAGGTGGTGGCAAGCAGCGCGCGCAGGAAACGCTCCGGTACGGCACGCGATGCCATCGCGCCGAGGGTGATGCCGGGCACCGAACCCACCAGCAGGGTCAGCAGCAGCATCCAGTCGATCGAACCCAGCCACCAGTGGCCGACGGCCGCGATGGCCGTGAGCGGGACCGCATAAGCAATGTCGGTTCCCGCCACTTCGGCAGGGGTCAGTTTTGGATACAGGAAGACCAGCAGGGTGGCGCCGATCGCGCCCGCGCCGATGGACGATACGGTGACAAGCACGCCCAGCACGGCGCCGCAGAAGATGGTGGCGGCGGCGAGCGCCTTGCCCTGCAGTTGGCGCTCCGGGTGCGCGTTGATCCAGGCCAGCAGCTTGCCGCGGAACAGCAGCGCGATCACGGTCAGCAGCACGGAACCGGCGATCGAATAGCGGATTACCAGGCCGATTTCCTTGTCCAGCGCGCCGAATTCGCGCAGCGCAAGCGTGGCCAGCACGGCCGCAGGCAGCGCGCCCAGGCAGAGGCGGCCGACGATGGGCCACTGGACGGTGCGGTTGAAACGGTGGGTGATGGTGCCGGCGCCCTTGGTGATGGACGCGAAGGCCAGGTCGGTGCCGACCGCGACCGAAGGCGAGACGCCGAACAGCAGGGTCAGGAGCGGGGTCATGAGCGAACCGCCCCCTACCCCGGTCATTCCGACCAGCAGCCCAACTGCGAAACCCGCCACTATGTAAGTCATCGACATGCTTTGCTCCCAATGTAGCACACAGGGTAAAGCTGCTCGGCAGTTAAACAAACAACAGCTTCCTTATTTGCTTATGCAGAGATATTCGTACGGATGAGCATGGCGCGTTGCCATTTTGCAACGCAAAGACGTTGAAGAACGGCCTCCCCGCCATTGGCGCCGCGAACATAAAGACGTCGTCCCCGCCAAGGGGGCCGCCGAGGCCGGGGACGACGGTCTTTCGGCTAGCTCAACGCCATCAGGCGCGTGGTCAGCCGTTAGGGAATCGCGCCGATTACTTGTTCGGCTGCGGAGTCAGGCGCAGGTAGGGACGCGGCGCCTCGAAGCCCTTCGGATACTTCTGCTTGATGACTTCCGGATCCTGCACGGTCAGCGGGATGATGACCGGGTCGCCATCCTTCCAGTTGCCCGGGGTGGCCACGGTGTAGCCGTCGGTCAGCTGCAGGGCGTCGATCACGCGCAGCACTTCGTCGAAGTTGCGGCCGGTGCTCATCGGGTAGGTGATGGTCAGGCGGATCTTCTTGTTCGGGTCGATCACGAACAGCGAACGCACGGTGGCGGTGGCCGATTGCTGCGGGTGGATCATGTCGTACAGCTCGGACACCTTCTTGTCGGCGTCGGCGACGATCGGGAAGCCCACCACGGTCTTCTGGGTCTCTTCGATGTCCTTGATCCACTCCTTGTGCTGCTCGGCCGGGTCGACCGACAGGGCGATCGCCTTGACATTGCGTTTGTCGAATTCCGGCTTGAGCTTGGCGGTCAGGCCCAGCTCGGTGGTGCAGACCGGGGTGAAGTCCGCCGGGTGCGAAAACAGCACCACCCAGGAGTCGCCCGCCCACTCGTGGAAGCGGATCTTGCCGATGCTGGAGTCCTGCTCGAAGTCCGGGGCGGTATCGCCGAGGCGTAAGGTCATATCAATCTCCTAGTTTGAACACACGGGTCAGAAAAAGCGGTTGTACAGCACGACGGCCCAGGTCGCCGTGGCCAGCAGCAGCGTCAGGGCGACCGCGGCGCTGCCCATGTCCTTGGCCACTTTCGACAGCGGATGGCGCTCGAGCGAGATGCGGTCGACCACGGCTTCGATGGCCGAGTTGATCAGTTCGACGACCAGCACCACGATCAGCACGCCGATCAGCACCAGCTTCTGGAAGCCGGACACCGGCAGCGCCAGCGCAATGGCGACGGCGATGGCGATGACCACGATCTCCTGGCGGAACGCCGCCTCGCTGCGCCAGGCCCAGGCGAAGCCATCCCAGGTGTTGCGGCAGGCGGCGAGGATGCGGCTGAGGCCGCGTTTGGTCTTGAATTCGCTGATCGGGTGTTCCATCGTTCTTGAAATTAAGTCATGCAGGAATGCCATTATGCCGCCCGGCGCGCGGAATGTGTAAAAACCGACGACACACACTAGCCCATGTGTTTGCATGTGCTTTTCACATCATGGTATAAAGAAGCTACCCATACTGCACTGCACCAACCACATCATGAAAATGGAAAGTCCAGAACCAGCCAAGACGTCGATCCAGGTCATCGAACGCATGATGGCCTTGCTCGACGCGTTGGCCAGCTATTCGGACCCGGTGAGCCTGAAGGAATTGTCCAAGGTCTCGGGCCTGCACCCATCCACAGCACACCGCATCCTGAACGACATGGTCGTGACGCGCTTCGTCGACCGCGTGGAACCGGGCACCTACCGCCTCGGCATGCGGCTGCTCGAACTGGGGAACGTGGTCAAGAGCCGCCTGTCGGTGCGCGAAGCGGCGCTCGACTCGATGCGCGCCCTGCACCGCAAGACCCAGCAGACCGTGAATCTGTCGGTGCGCCAGGGCGACGAGATCGTCTACATCGACCGCGCGTTCTCGGAACGTTCGGGCATGCAGGTGGTGCGCGCCATTGGCGGGCGCGGCCCGCTGCACCTGACCTCGACGGGCAAGCTGTTCCTGTCGGTGGACGACGTCAAGGCGATCCGCGCCTACGCCACCCGCACCGGGCTGGCTGGGCACACGAAGAATTCGATCACGGAGCTGTCGCGCCTGGAGCGCGAGCTGAGCCTGGTGCGCTCGCGCGGCTATGCGCGCGACAACGAGGAGCTCGAGATGGGGGTGCGCTGCATGGCGGCCGGCATCCACGACGACAGCGGCAAGCTGGTGGCCGGGCTGTCGATCTCTGCGCCGGCGGACCGCCTGCAGGAAGACTGGCTGGAAGACCTGGTGCAGACGGCGGCGAGCATTTCGTCCACCCTGGGGTACCGGCCGACGCCGGCAGTCTGAGGCATGTGCGGGCTTGGCGGCAGCGCCGCCAGCCCAAGGATCAATTCGGCGGCAACTCGGCCGGCGCGGCCGCCGTGGTCACCGTCGGCGCGGGGGGCGTGCCGCCCAGCCCGGCCGGCGTCACCGTCTCCAGCCAGCGCCGCATGCGTCCCGCGTCCGCGGTGCGCGACATCTTCCCTTTCGAATCCAGGAACACCATGATCACATTGCGTCCCTGGATCATGGCCTGCATCACCAGGCAGCGCCCTGCTTCGTTGATGAAGCCGGTCTTCTGGATGCCGATGTTCCAGTCCGGCAGCGCCACCAGGTAGTTGGTGTTCGCGTAGCGCATCGGCCGTCCGCTGGCCTTGACCACGGAATCCTTGGTGGTCGAATACTCGCGCAGCAGCGGTTCCTGGTGCGCGTTGGCCACCAGCTTGGCCAGGTCGCGCGCGCTCGAGACGTTGCGGCTCGACAGCCCGCTCGCATCCACGTAATGGGTGTCGTTCATGCCCAGCTCGCGCGCCTTGGCGTTCATGGCCTCGACGAAGGCCTCGATCCCGCCCGGATAATTGCGGCCCAGCGCGGACGCGGCGCGGTTCTCGGAACTCATCAGCGCAATGTGCAGCAGTTCGCGGCGCGTCATGCGCGCGCCCACCGGCAGGCGCGAGCTGCTGTACTTGTGGCGGTCGACGTCTGCGTCGGTAATGCGCAGCACTTCGTCCAGGTCCTGGTTGGCCTTGACGACGACCAGCCCGGTCATGAGCTTGGTGATTGAGGCGATCGGCAGCGCCACGTTGGCGTTCTTCTCGAACAGCACTTCCGAGCTGTTCTGGTCGAGTACGAAAGCCACGTTGGAACGCAGGGCCAGCGGATCGGGAGTGCGGCTCAGGCCGGCGATGTCGCCGAGGCTGCGCGAAGCGTAGGAGGGCGCGGCGCGGCGCACGCTCTGGTAAGTCACCACGCGCTTGCCGCGCACCATGGCGACGCGGCGCACCATGCGCTGGCGGTTGTCGGCGGCGATGGTCTTGGCCAGGTCCTGGCGCTTCTTGGAGCGCACAGCCTTGCGTGCGGCCTTCCGCTTCTGCTTTTTCTTGACGGTCTGGGTCTTCTCGGCACCGGCGCCGGCTCCAGCGCCCGCACTGGCAGCCTGCGCCGGCGGGAGGGCGAGCAGCAGGGAGACAATGGCAGCGAAAGCAATTTTATACATCTGGAAGCCCTTCGGTGCGAACGGATGAGGTACGAAGCAAAGTGTAGCCGAACAACGTGTGATCGCAAGAAGAATTCACATTCCGTGCGGCAACAATTCACAAAAACAACAAAACGCTGCGCCAACGAAGCCCTTACGTATCAATGAGATATCGAACGCAAGCTCTTTATTCCATGAAGCGGGTGAAGCCGGCGATCGGTTCCCTGTCGGTCACCAGGCTGTTTTCGATCCGTGCCGGATCGGCCCAGCCGAGCGCCATGCCGCACACCACCATTTCATTGTCCGGCAATCCGAGCTGCGCTGCAATCACCCGATGATATTGCGTAAAAGCAGCTTGCGGGCAGGTATCGAGGCCGCGGGCGCGTGCGGCGACCATGATGTTCTGGAGGAACATGCCGTAGTCCAGCCAGGAACCCTGCTCCATGATGCGGTCGATGGTGAAGATGAAGCCCACCGGCGCGTCGAAGAACGCATAGTTGCGCGCATGCTGGGCCGCCATGCCGGCCTTGTTGTCGCGCGTCAGGCCGAGCAGGCTGTACAGGTCCCAGCCGACCTTGCGGCGCCGGTCGATGTAGGGAGAGACCCATTCGCGTGGATAGTAGGCGTATTCCTCGGTGTGCTCGCGCGCCTGCTGGGGATCGGCGTTGACCGCCAGGATCGCATCGGACAGCTGTTTCCTCGCCTCCCCGGTCAGCACATAGACCTTCCACGGCTGGGTGTTGGTGCCGGACGGCGCGCGCGCCGCCACGTCCAGGATGCGCTCGATATCCTCGCGTGCGACCGGCTTGTCGAGGAAGGCGCGGATCGAACGGCGCGAGGTGATGGCGGCATCGACGGCTTCTTGGCTGGGGCTGGAAATCATGCAGTCTCCATAGGTTTGGATGTTGGTTTTTTGACGACGAAAGCGACGCCCGTGACGGCGAGCACCATGCCGGCCAGGCCGAGCAGGGTGAAGGATTCGCCGAACAGCAGCCAGGCCATCAGGGCCGTGGTGGGCGGAGTCAGGTAGAGCAAGCTGGTGACTTCGGTGGCGGCGCTGCGGCTGATCAGGGTAAACAACAGGAAGATCGCGCCGATCGACAGCGCGAACACCGACCACAGCCAGGCGACGACGAAATCGCGGGTCCAGGCGATGCTGGAGAAGGCCGGGTCGAGTCCTTCCAGCCAGACCGCCAGCGGCAGCAGTACCGCGACGGTGGCTCCGAACTGGATCACGGTGCCGGTGCGCAGGTCGAAGCGCGGACACCAGCGCCGCTGGTACATGGTCCCGGCCGTGATCGACAGCAGTGCGAACACGCACAAGGCGATGCCGGCGGCGGACAGCCCGGCCGCGCTCATCTTGGCGTAGACCACCAGCGCCACGCCGCCCAGGCCGAGCAGCAGGCCCAGCCACTGCAGCGGACGCACGCGCTCGCCGATCAGGGGCGCCGCGGCCGCGGTCAGGATCGGCTGCATGCCGACGATCAGGGCGGTCAGCCCGGCCGGCATGCCCAGCTTGATCGCCGCCCACACACCGCCCAAATAGCCGGCCTGCAGCAAGATGCCGGCCACGGCCACGTGCAGCATCTGGCCACGCGGCCATGGCGCGCGGAACAGCAGCACGACCGGCAGCAGCACGGCCAGCACGCCGAGGCAGCGCACGATGAGGAAGGTCAGCGGCGGCGCATACGGCAGGCCGAGCTTGGCGACGATGAAGCCGGTGCTCCACAGGAACACGAAAAACAGGGGAATCGGGGAAAGCCAGGAAGTGCTGGGAACGGAAGTTGCGCTGGTCTGCATGGCCTGGCTGTCGCGCCGTTGCCACGGCGGATTGAATAAAACACAAGCGCTTAGTCTAGCATGGGCGCTTTCGCCGCGTTTAGCCCCTGGAAAACGCGCGTTTTTCTGCCGATTCTTTGCGCTAAATCAAGCGTTGTTTCTTGCATTAAATGCATTCAAGAAATTTATGAATAATAGATGGTGCGTCGCATCAAAAATGCTTGACGCGTTCTTGGAAGTGGCCGACAATTCGTTCTGTTGCGGTGCACAAAAAAGAGTTTCAGCCAGTTTTCGCAGGAACCTGTCTCACCTTAGCAAGATCCCTTTCTTTAAGAAACGTATTCATTTTGGAGAGCCACATGTTTGCAATCCCTGAGCAGTTCTCGAACGCCACCAAGGCCAGCCTGGAATCGCAATTTGCCCTGTTCTCGTCGCTGACGCAGAAGACCTTCGAAGGCGTTGAGAAGCTGGTCGACCTGAACATCAACGCGGCGCGCGCCACCCTGGAAGATTCGTCGGCCGTGGCTCGCCAGCTGCTGGGCGCCAAGGACCCGCAAGAATTCTTCTCGGTGTCGGCTTCGCAGGCCCAGCCGGCTGCTGAAAAGGCGCTGTCGTACAGCCGCCAGCTGGCGTCGATCGCCGCCGGCACCGGCGCCGAGTTCTCGAAGGCCGCCGAAAGCCAGATCGTCGAAGCCAACCGCAAGGTGATCTCGCTGGTCGACGAAGTGAGCAAGAACGCTCCGGCCGGTTCGGAGAGCTTCGTTGCCGCCGTCAAGACCGCGATCAGCAACGCCAACGCCGGCTACGAGCAGATCAGCAAGACCACCAAGCAGGCAGTGGAAGCCGTGGAAGCCAACCTGAACGCGGCGGTTGCCCAGTTTTCGGCGACTGCTCGCAAGGCTACCAACGCAGCGAACGCTGCCGCAGCGGCCTAAGCTGGTTCGCGTCAAGTAAAAGAAAAGCCGGAGCGCGTGAGCGTTCCGGCTTTTTGTTTTTGGGGTCGTGCGTCGCGCACTCGTCTCATCGAAGTCGCATCCTCCACTCATCCCGCACCCTTTCCAACGTCATCCCGGCGAAGGCCGGGATGACGTTGGTAAGAGGTGCGGGGAATGCGGCTGATGTGACTTCGGGGACGCCAGCGGCGTCACTCCCCCAGATACGCCGCCTGCACCCTCGGGTCATGCAGCATATCCTGCGCATTCCCCGTCATCGTCACCGCCCCCGAATCCATCACATACCCCCGGTGCGCCGCCTGCAGCGCCAGCTTGGCGTTCTGCTCCACCAGCAAGACGGTGATACCCTGCGCCGACACATCGCGGATCACCTCGAAGATCTTCTCCACCATGATCGGCGACAGTCCCATCGACGGCTCGTCCAGCAGCAGCAGGGTCGGATGGCACATCAGCGCCCGGGCCATCGCCAGCATCTGCTGCTCGCCGCCCGACAAGGTCCCCGCCAGCTGCGCCGAGCGCTCCTTCAGGCGCGGGAAGACCTCGTACCACTTCTCGATATCCGCATTGATTCCCGCCTGGTCCTTGCGCGTGTAGGCGCCCATCAGGAGGTTTTCGTGGATCGTCATGCGCGTGAACACGCCCCGCCCTTCCGGCACCATGGCCAGCTTCTGCTGCACCAGCCGGAACGAGGACAAGCCCTTCAACGGCTGGCCCAGATACGAAATGGTCCCTTCCACCTTGCACGGCGGGAGCGTGCCGGTGATGGCCTTGAGCGTGGTGGTCTTGCCCGCGCCGTTGGCGCCGATCAGGGTCACCAGCTCGCCGCGGTTCACTTCCAGGTCCACGCCCTTGACCGCCTTGATGCCGCCGTAGGCGACTTTCAGGCCGCTGATCTTCAGAATGTTCTCGCCCATCAGTGCGCGCCTCCCAGGTAGGCCTTGATCACGGCCTCGTTCTTCTGGATCTCGGCGGGCAGGCCTTCCGCGATCTGCTTGCCGTATTCCAGCACCGTGATGCGGTCGCACAGGCCCATCATCAGCTTCACGTCGTGCTCGATCAGCAGCACGGTCTTGCCTTCGGCCTTGATTCTCAACAGCAGCTCGCGCAAGGCCAGCTTCTCGGTCGCGTTCATGCCGGCCGCCGGTTCGTCCAGCGCCAGCAGTTGCGGGTCGGTGGCCAGCGCGCGCGCGATCTCCAGGCGGCGCTGGTCGCCATAGGACAGGTACTTCGCCGTCCGGTTGGCGAAGGCGCCGATGCCGACGAAGTCGAGCAGCTCCTGCGCGCGCCGGCGGATCGCCGCTTCTTCCGCGCGCGCCGCCTTGTGGCGGAAGATGGCGCCGAACACGCCCTGGCGGGTGCGGACGTGGCGTCCCACCATCACGTTCTCGAGCGCGGTCATCTCGCCGAACAGGCGGATGTTCTGGAAGGTGCGCGCGATGCCGGCCCTGGCCACTTCATGCGGCGCCGACGGCGAATACGGCTTGCCCGCCAGCTCGAAGCTGCCGGTGTCCGGCTGGTACAGGCCGGTGATGACATTGAAGAAGGTCGTCTTGCCCGCCCCGTTCGGGCCGATCAGGCCATAGATCTGGCCCTGCATGATCCGGATGCCGACGTCGGTCAGGGCCTGCAGGCCGCCGAAGCGCTTGTTCACGCCGGAGATGTTCAGGAGTACGCGTTCGCTCATGATGGTTCTCTTCACTCCTCGCGCGCCAGGGCTGCGTTCGGACGGTCTTCCTTGTTCGGCGAGGGCCACAGGCCGGCCGGGCGCACCAGCATGATCAGGACCAGTGCCAGGCCGTAGAGCAGCTGGCGCAGCACTTCCGCCTCGATCAGCACGGTGCCGAACATGGCCTGCTGGGCCGGTTCCACCACGTGGCGCAGCACTTCCGGCAGCGCCGCCAGCAGCACGCCGCCCAGCACCACGCCGGGGATGTGGCCGATCCCACCCAGCACCACCATCGCCAGCACGGCGATCGATTCGGTCAGCGAGAAGGATTCCGGCGACACGAAGCCCTGGAAGGCGCCGAACATCGCACCCGCCACGCCGCCGAAGGAGGCGCCCATGGCGAAGGCCAGCAGCTTGACGTTGCGGGTGTTGATGCCCATCGCCTTGGCCGCGATCTCGTCCTCGCGGATCGCCACCCAGGCACGGCCCAGGCGCGAATGCTGCAGGCGGCTAGTGATGAAGATGGTCGCGATGCACAGCGCCAGGAACAGGAAGTAGTAGGCGTTCACCGAGGGCATGGCGACGCCGAACACATTGACCGTCGCGTTCGATCCCGCCTCCCCCGCCAGCGAGACGCCGAAGATGCGGATCGGATCAATCATGTTGATGCCCTGCGGCCCGTTGGTGAAGTTGATCGGGTCGTTCAGGTTGTTCATGAAGATGCGGATGATCTCGCCGAAGCCCAGGGTCACGATGGCGAGATAGTCGCCGCGCAGCTTGAGGGTCGGGGCGCCCAGCAGCGCGCCGAACAGGGCCGCGACCAGGGCCGCCAGCGGCACGATGAACCACACCGACAGGTGGATGCCGTCCTGCTGGATCCCGGGACCGAATAAAGCGATGAGGGCGTCGCCCAGCGCCGGCGAGTAGTACACCGCCGATTCCAGCAGCGCCGCGAACTGCGGCGAGGCGAACAGGCCGACCAGGTAGGCGCCGACCGCGAAGAAGGCGATATAGCCCAGGTCCAGCAGGCCGGCGAAGCCGACTACGATGTTCAGGCCCAGCGCCAGCATGATGTACAGCAGCGCGATATCGATGATGCGCACCCAGGAATTGCCGAATTGCGCCGCGAAGAAAGGGAACACGAGCAGCAGCGCCAGGCTCGCGGCCATGGTGATCGCGGCCTGGCGCGGCTTGTGCTGGAGGTCGAAGCTCAGGAATGCCATGTCGTCTTCCTCCTCAGGCGCGGTCGGCCACGCGCTCGCCCATGATGCCGGACGGGCGCAGGGTCAAGACCAGGATCAGCACCACGAAGGCGAAGATGTCCTGGTAGTGGCTGCCCAGGAAGCCGCCGGTGAGGTCGCCGATGTAGCCGGCGCCCAGCGCTTCGATGATCCCCAGCAGGATGCCGCCGATCATGGCGCCGTAGATGTTGCCGATCCCGCCCAGCACCGCGGCGCAGAAGGCTTTCATGCCCGGCAGGACGCCCATGGTGAAGGTGACCGTGGCGTAGTTGGCGCCCCACATCACGCCCGCCACGGCGGCCAGCGCCGCGCCGATGGCGAAGGTGGCGACGATGACGCGGTTCGAATCCACGCCCATCAGGCCCGCCACGCGCGGGTTCTCGGCCACGGCGCGCATCGCGCGGCCCATGCGGGTGCGCTCGACCAGCAGCACCAGGGCGGTCATGGCCACGGCGGCCAGCACCAGCAGCAGCACCTGGGTATGCGTGATCAGCGCGCCGCCGATCATGATGGGCTCGGAGGACAGCAACTGCGGGAAGGGAATCGGGCTGCGGCCCCAGATCATCATGGCGAAGGTCTGCAGCAGGATGGACACGCCGATCGCCGTGATCAGGGGCGCCAGGCGCGGCGCGTTGCGCAGGCGGCGGTAGGCGACGCGCTCGATCACGATGTTGACCAGCATGGCCACGGGAATCGCGCCCAGGATCGCGACCGCCAGCTGCAGGTAGCCGGGCAGGCCCGGGGCATAGGTGTCGAGCAGCTTCAGGATCGACAGTCCGGCCATCGCGCCGATCATCAGCACGTCGCCGTGGGCGAAGTTGATCAGGTTGAGCACGCCGTACACCATGGTGTAGCCAAGCGCGACCAAGGCGTACATGCTGCCCAGCACGAGGCCGTTGAGTAACTGTTGGACAAAAGTCTCCATCGTTCCGCTGCTTTCTCCTGATCTAACAAAAACGGCACTTCAAGTTCTTGAAGTGCCGCTCATGGTTGTCTTCCGAACGCCGCCATCATAGCTTGGCTATTGGAAAACTTGCACCGGAAAATGCCGGATTTGTCCGATTGTTTGTTGACTATGCGTGTTTACGCGCGTTCTGCGCGGACGCCGTCCAGGCCCTTCGGCAGCGGGAAAGTGACGTTCTCTTCCACGCCTTCCAGGGCGCGCACGCTGGCCGCGCCCAGTTCCTTCAGGCGGTCGATGACGGCCTGCACCAGCACTTCCGGGGCCGAGGCGCCGGCGGTTACGCCGATGCGCTTCTTGCCTTCGATCCAGGCCGGGTCGATCTTGCTGGCGTTGTCGACCATGTAGGCCGGGGTGCCCTTCTTCTCGGCCACTTCGCGCAGGCGGTTGGAATTGGAGCTGTTCGGGCTGCCGACCACGATCACCACCTCGACCTGCGGCGCCAGGAACTTGACCGCTTCCTGGCGGTTGGTGGTCGCGTAGCAGATGTCGCCCTTCTTCGGCTCGATGATGTTCGGGAAGCGCGCCTTCAGGGCTTCGATGATCTCGGCGGTGTCGTCGACCGACAGGGTGGTCTGCGACACGTAAGCCAGCTGGTCCGGGTTGCGGACCTGGAGCTTGGCCACGTCCTCGACGGTTTCCACCAGGTGCATGCCCTCTTCGGCCTGGCCCATGGTGCCCTCGACTTCCGGGTGGCCGTCGTGGCCGATCATGACGATCTCGCAGCCCTGCTTGCGCATCTTGGCCACTTCGACGTGCACCTTGGTCACCAGCGGGCAGGTCGCATCGAAGATGCTCAGGCCGCGGGCCTCGGCTTCCGCGCGCACGGCTTTCGACACGCCGTGGGCCGAGAACACCAGGGTGTTGCCGGCCGGGACATCGTCCAGCTCCTCGATGAAGATCGCCCCCTTGTTGCGCAGGTCTTCGACCACATAGGCGTTGTGCACGATCTCGTGGCGTACGTAGATCGGGGCGCCGAACTGTTTCAGGGCGCGCTCGACGATCTCGATCGCACGGTCCACACCGGCGCAGAAGCCGCGCGGCTGGGCTAGCAGGATTTCATTTTCCATATCGTTTAGAGAACCGAAATCAGTTTCACTTCGAATTGCAGGGCCTGGCCTGCGAGCGGATGGTTGAAGTCGAACACGGCCGAGGTGTCGCGCATTTCCAGCAGCACGCCGGCGAAGCGGCCGCCCTTGGGGGCGTTGAACTCCACCACTTCGCCCACGGCGTAGTCGGTACCCGGCACGGAATTCTGTTCCAGGGTCGTCTTCGACACGGCCTGGATCAATTCCGGGTTGCGGTCGCCGAAGGCCTCAGGCGCGCTCAGCTCGAAAGTCTGGTGCGTGCCTTCCGGCAGGCCGATCAGGCGCTGCTCCAGGAAAGGGGCGAGCTGGCCCTGGCCCAGCATCAGGGTAGCCGGGGTGCCATTGAAGGTGGTGACGATATCGGCGCCGCCGGCAACGGCCAGACGGTAATGCAGGGTCAGGTAGGACGATTCGTTGACGACGGGAGAAGCGTTGGACATGTTCGTTTGTTGTAGCAGGCAACCCTGTTCGGGCAAACCGCTATTGTAAGCCAGGCGCGGGGCTTACGCCGCCGCTGCCTTCTTTTTTGGCGACGAATCCTGACAAGGACGAGACATGGGAATTTGCGACTGGCCCGAACAGGAACGCCCGCGCGAGCGGCTGCTGCGTTCGGGCGCGGGGGTGCTGAGCGACACCGAACTGCTGGCGATCTTCCTGCGCGTGGGGGTGGCGGGCAAGAGCGCGGTGGCGCTGGCGCAGGACATGCTGGCGCATTTCGGCTCGCTGCACCGGCTGCTGCATGCGGATTCGAGCGAGTTCGGGCAACTGCACGGGCTGGGGCCGGCCAAGTATGCGCAGCTGCAGGCGGCCATGGAATTGTCCCGGCGGGCGGTGGCCGAGCAGTTCGAGCGCGAGGCGCTGTGTTCGCCGTCGGCCGTGCGGCATTACTTGCGCAACCGGTTCGCGCTGCAGGCGCACGAGTCCTTCGTGGTGTTGTTTTTGGATGTGAAGAATCGGCTGATTCATGGCGAGGAGATGTTTCGCGGTACCTTGACGCATACGAGCGTGTATCCACGCGAGGTGGTCAAGGCGGCGCTCAGGCGCAACGCGGCGGGGGTGATCCTGGCGCATAACCATCCGTCGGGGGTGGCGGAGCCGAGCGAGGCGGATCTGCGGCTGACCAGCGCGCTGGTGCAGGCGCTGGCGCTGGTGGATATACGGGTGCTGGATCACTTCGTGGTGGCGGGGAGCCAGGTGCATTCGTTTGCGGAGAGTGGGCAGTTGTAATGTTGGCACACCGCCTGCTTCCCACCTTACATGTGCCGCAGCCCATCGTTCCGGCGAAGGCCGGAACCCAAGTTTGCACGCACTCACTTAACGTTTGACGCAGTCGCTGAGCATGGGAATTGGGTTCCGGCCTTCGCCGGAACGACGTGCTAGGGGTAACGGCAGGAGATAAGGCCAACACTTCTCCACGTACCAAGAGCACATCCATACCCACAATTAACATCGCGTAAACAGTACGTTACATCACTCATCCGGAATTGTTAAATTCAACCAAGAGCATAAGACACAATTGTTTTTCGCAAGTGATTGATTCCGCATCGTTTTTCGCGCTATACTCTCGTTTTTCCAATCCTGGAACATATTTAAGGAGTGCACTATGGCACGTGTCTGCCAAGTTACCGGCAAGGGAGTGATGGTTGGCAACAACGTCTCCCACGCTAACAACAAAACCAAGCGTCGTTTCCTGCCGAACCTGCAGAACCGTCGCATCTTCGTGGAATCGGAAAACCGCTGGGTCTCCCTGCGTCTGTCCAACGCCGGTCTGCGCGTGATCGACAAGCTCGGCATCGACGCCGTGCTGGCCGACATGCGTGCCCGTGGCGAAAAAGTTTAATTAGGGAGCTATCATGGCAAAAACTGGCCGCGACAAAATCAAGCTGGAATCGACCGCAGGCACTGGTCACTTCTACACCACCACCAAGAACAAGCGCACGATGCCGGCGAAGATGGAAATCACCAAATTCGACCCGAAGGCACGTAAGCACGTGATCTACAAGGAAACCAAGATCAAGTAATTCGATCTTGTTCCAAGAAAGAGCCGCCCGTTCACACTGGCGGCTCTTTTGTTTTGGAGCGCCCCCCTAGCGCGCCCCATACCACCACCACCAGCTCAGAGCCAGCAGGCCGAGCCAGAGCACGACGATGGCGATCGCGCCCGCAGTGCTGGACGGCTTGGCTTTCTGGTTCGCCATCCACTCCTCGGCCTTGGCGCGGCATTCCTGGATCACATGCTCGGGCAGCATGCGCACCGCCATCCAGATCAGGGCCGGCAGCAGGATCGCATCGTCGAGATAGCCGAGCACCGGGATGAAGTCCGGGATCAGGTCAATCGGGCTCAGGGCGTAGGCCACCGTGACCACGCACAAGGCCTTGGTCAGGAAAGGCGTGTCCGGATGGCGCCGCGCAAACCACAGCATGAGCGCATCGCGCTTGATGCGCCGGGCCCAGTTCCTGATCGATTCCATCGCGCCGTCTCCATGCATGCTTGAGATAAGCCCGATCCTACACGAGTGCAGAAATAACAACGGCTCCCGAAGGAGCCGTTGTCGTTGAAGGCGTAAAGCGGATCAGGCGTAGCTGCGCAGGCGGAAGGAGAATTCCTGCAGCGCCTTGATGCCCGACGCTTCGGCGCGTGCGCACCAGTCTTGCAGCTGGTGCAGCAGCTGGTCGCGGGTCGAGTGCGAACGTTCCCAGATCGCGCCCAGTTCCACGCGCATCTGGTGCATGGTTTCCAGTGCCTTGCTGTGCTGGAACAGCTCGACCAGTTGCTGCTTCTGCGAGCTTTCCAGCTTGGCCGGCTCGCGCTGCAGCAGCTTGCGCGAGCTCTTCAGGAAGCGCGCTTCCAGCTCGGCCTTGTGCTTCAGGTGTTCCATCTCTTCACGGAAGGCCAGGCGCACCGACTTGGCGTACTTGGCCATCACGTCGTAGCGGTTGGCGATCACCGACTGCAGGGTGTCGAGGTCGGCCGCCTGCTTGTTCTTGGCGAACTTCGGCTCCGGCGCCACTTTCTTGACCTTGGCCAGGCCCAGGATTTCCAGGGTGCGGATATAGCCCCAGCCCAGGTCGATCTCGTACCACTTGCTCGACAGCTTGGCCGAGGTGGCGAAGGTGTGGTGGTTGTTGTGCAGTTCTTCGCCGCCGATCAGGATGCCGAACGGGAAGACGTTGGTGGCCGCATCGTTGCAGTCGTAGTTGCGGTAACCCCACCAGTGGCCCAGGCCATTGATGATGCCGGCCGCGGTGATCGGGATCCACAGCATCTGGACGGCCCAGATGGTCAGGCCGATCACGCCGAACAGCGCGACGTTAATGATCAGCAGCAGGGCCACGCCCATGGCGCTGTGGCCGGTGTACACGTGGCGCTCGATCCAGTCGTCCGGGGTGCCGTGGCCGTACTTCTCCAGGGTTTCCTTGTTCTTGCTCTCCGCGCGATACAGCTCGGCGCCTTCCAGCAGCACCTTGCGGATGCCGCGGGTCTGCGGGCTGTGCGGGTCTTCCTCGGTGTCGCATTTGGCGTGGTGCTTGCGGTGGATCGATGCCCACTCCTTGGTCACCTGGCCCGTGGTCAGCCACAGCCAGAAGCGGAAGAAATGGCTGGGGATCGGATGAAGGTCGAGGGCGCGGTGCGCCTGGTGGCGGTGCAGGTAGATCGTCACACTCGCGATCGTGATGTGCGTGACGACCAGCGTGTACACCACGAGCTGCCATGCGGAAAGGTCCAGCAGGCCGGTGTCCAGGAAGGCCAGCACGTTCTGCAGGATGTCGCTAAAGAAATTCATTCAGTCTCCATGTGGGTCGTGTCCGAGGCGCAATAAGCCATACGCTCACGTAACGCGCATATTTTACGCGGTTCTAGTAACACACGGCACGCTAGTCAGCTTAATTTGCGCCGGATTGAGGGGTACGCGACACTACCGATGCAATATGCGCATCGAGCAGGCGGGTATCCATGCTTGGATGGCCAAGTTTGATGGCGCCTTGTTGCACCAGGGCATAAATCTTCTTGTTGACATCCGAAATCGGCCCACCGGCGCCGTTTTCCGGATCGGCGATCCAGAAGCCGACTTCCAGCTCGTAACCGTCAGCGACAAAGGCGTTGAGCAGCACGTTCGGCGCCGGCTCCTCCAGCACCCGCGCCACGCCTCTCGGCTGGGCTTCCAGCAGGGGCATGACGCTGGAGAGGTCCGATTCGTAGGACACGACGAGTTTCGTCGTCAGGCGCTGGTTGCGGTTGGTGACCGACTGGTTCAGCACCACGCCCGTGATCAGCATTTCGTTCGGCAGCAAGGTCTGGGTGCCGTCCGTACTGCGCAGCACCGTGTAGCGCGTATTGATGCGCGCAACTTTTCCGGAATACTTGTCGAGCGTGATCGGGTCGCCGATGGTCAGGCTGCGTTCCAGCAGGATGATGAAGCCGGATACGTAGTTACTGGCAATGCGCTGCATGCCAAGACCGAGGCCGACGCCGAGCGCGCCGCCGAACACCGACAGCACGGTGAGATCGAGGCCCGCCAGCGACAGGCTGAACAGCACCGCCACCAGGATCAGCAGCGCACGGCTGACGCGCGCCATCGCCACGCGCAGCGAGCTGTGCACGCGTTCCAGGCCCATCAGGCGCTCTTCCAGCGCCGCGCCGGCCCACAAGGCCAGCATCATGAGCACCACGATCGAGACCACGCCCTGCAGCAGTTCGGCCAGGCTCACGTGGTTCTTCCCGATCGGCAGCTCGGTGCGCTCCAGGAAGCGGATCACGTCCGGCAGCACGCCGGTCAGGTGCAGCGCCACGCCGAGCCAGACGATCAGGGCGAACACGCGCTCGAAGGTCTGCAGGGCGGCGCCCAGCGGGCCGTGGCGCGCGAACACGCGCCGCAGCAGGTAGAAGAAAGTGCGGATCACCGCCATCGAGGTGAGCAGCGGCAGCGCCACGCGCAGCAGGTGCACGCTCTGGTAACGCTCCATCACCAGCTTGGCCATGCCCAGGAAGGCCAGGGCCAGCAGCGGCGGCAGCACGCGGCCGAAACTGGCCATGCCCAGGCCCAGCAAGCCGCCCTGCTCCGCCCGCTCGTGCAGCCAGGAGCGGTGGATCAGCCGCGCCAGGCCCCAGCCGGCCCCGACGCACAGGACGATGGCCAGCGCCTGCCAGACGATGGCGGGCTGGCGGATGTCGCCGAGCAGGTCGGCCAGCAAGTCCGAGAGCGGCATCCGGGCTCCTTATTCCGCGCTGTCGGCCTCGTCGGCCTTCTCGTCCTTGGCCGCAGCGGCCTTGGCCTTGCGTTCCAGCACGGCGGCGAAGAAGCCGTCGGTCTGGTGCTTGTGCGGCAGCAGCTTGAGGTAGTTGTCCATCTCGAGCGGGATCTTCTGCTCGGCCAGCACCTGGTTCATCGGCACCAGTTCGAAGTCCGGATGGGTGGCCAGGAACTGCTCGACGATCATGTCGTTTTCTTCGTTCAGCAGGCTGCAGGTGGCGTAGACCAGGCGGCCGCCGCTCTTGAGCAGGCGCGACGCGCCGTCCAGGATCGAGGCCTGCTTTTCCTGCATCTCGGCGATGGCGTCCGGCTTCTGGCGCCATTTCACGTCCGGGTTGCGGCGCAGGGTGCCCAGGCCCGAGCACGGCGCATCGACCAGCACGCGGTCGATCTTGCCGGCCAGGCGCTTGACCTTGGCGTCGCGCTCGTGCGCGATCAGCACCGGGTGCACATTCGACAGCCCGCTGCGCGCCATGCGCGGCTTGAGCTTCGAGAGGCGCTTTTCCGACACGTCGAAGGCGTACAGGCGGCCGGTGTTGCGCATGAGCGCGCCCACGGCCAGGGTCTTGCCGCCGGCGCCGGCGCAGAAATCGACCACCATCTCGCCGCGGCGCGCGCCCAGGATCTGGGCCAGCACCTGGCTGCCCTCGTCCTGCACTTCGATCGCGCCCTGCTTGAACAGCTCCAGGTTCTGCAGCGCCGGCTTCTTGTATACGCGCAGCCCAAGCGGCGCGTAAGTCATCGGCTCGGCGGCGATCGGCGCCTCGGCCAGCTTGGCGATGACTTCCTCGCGGTTGGCCTTGAGCGAATTCACGCGCAGGTCCAGGGGCGCCGGGGTGTTCAGCACGGCGGCCAGCTTGAGCGCTTCGTCCTCGCCAAACTGGGCGACCAGCTTCTCGTACAGCCATTGCGGCAGGTTGGCCTGCATCTGCTTCGGCAGCAGCGAGCGGTCGACTTCCTTGACGCGGGTCAGGAAATGGGTCTCGTCTTCCGTCAAGCCGCCGAGGGCGTCGATGCCGACGGTCTCGCTCAGGCCCAGCAGGGCCAGGCGGCGCATCGAGGGCGTATTGCCCGAGCCGGCGAAGTCCGTGTAGAAGGACTTGTTGCGCAGCACCGCGTACACGGCTTCGGCGATGACGCCGCGCTCGCGGCCGCCGAAGCGCGGGTTGTCCTTGAAGAAGCGCGACAGGGTGACGTCGGCGGGCGCGGTAAAGCGCAGAACCTCGCGCAAGATCTCTTCGGTCTTGGCGAGGATTGCTGGTGGCAATCTCATGGGTGTTCCTGAATTAACTGGTGGTCTCGGCCGCGGGTGCGCGGTCGAGCAGCCGGACGCTGTCGCCTTCGACGACCACGCGGTCTTCGACGAACAGGCGTACGGCATAAGGGTAAAGTTTGTGTTCCTCGACCAGCACGCGCGCGGCCAGGTCTTCGGGCGTATCGCCCGGCAGCACCGGCACCCGCGCCTGCGCGATCGCCGGGCCATGGTCGAGCTCGGCGGTCACGATGTGCACGGTGGCGCCATGTTCAGCGACGCCGGCGTCCAGCGCCTGCTGGTGCGTATGCAGCCCCGGGAACAGCGGCAGCAGCGACGGGTGGATGTTCAGCATGCGGCCCGCGTAGTGTTCCACGAAGGGCGCGGTCAGGATGCGCATGAAGCCGGCCAGCACGACCAGGTCGGGCGCGTAGCGGTCGATGGTTTCCTGCAGCGCAGCGTCGAACTCTGCGCGGCTGGCGAATTCCTTGCTCGGCACCACGGCGGTCGGAATGCCGCGCGACTGCGCGAATTCCAGGCCCTTGGCGTCGGCCTTGTTGCTGATCACCGCCGCGATACGGGCGGGCCACTTCTCGGCGTCGAGCGCGCGCACGACCGCTTCCATATTGCTTCCGCGGCCGGAAATGAGGATCACGATGTTTTTCATAAGCGGGCATTGTACCGTATCGCCATGGGGCAACCGGCATTCGGCGGGGGGTTTCGGAGGACGGCGATCCGCCTGGCGGACTCAGGCGGGGTTCAGGTCGAAGGAATAGAAGACACGGAACGGGACCTTTTTCTCGGCCCAGAACTCGGCGGCGTCGCGGAAGACGTCGAGCAAATTCTCGCGCGCATCCTTGTCGAATTTTTGTGCGATTGGGAGTTGTTCCAGTACAACGATAAAGCCCGGTTGCGGACCGGCTTCGCTGATCGTCTCGGTCAGGCACTTGCGCAGTGCATCGAAATTCTTGCTGCAGGGTTTGGGGAAATGGAAGTTTTCGCCGATGCGTGCACACACCTGCTGCTTGGTCAGGGTATTGGCGCAATGCGCGTACAGGAAGTGATGGCCCAGTCGCCCTGCTTCCTGCTGCAGATCGGCCACGCGGAAGGCGCGGATCGACTGCACAAGATTGGGCGGCACTCTCATCAACAAACTCATTTTTTCCTCAAGTCGACCTGGAATACTTGGTTTCGCCAAGACGTCATCCCCTTGCGACGTTTGGCACCGCCGCCGCTTCTTCCCCCGCTGTCGTTTCCACGCGCCAATAAAAATCCCTAATTTGTGTAAGGGTAACGTTTTGTGGTATTGGAAGCAACCCAAATGTGAGTACGGCAGCTCCATTTGTAAAAATCAGTATGTCTGCATGTCATCAAAATTTCGCTTTGACAAGCAGGTTTTCATTCTGTGGCCAGCTGGGACGAAAGAACGAGCTTGTTACAATTTGTTGCCATGCGGATCGGTTCGGTTTGCCGCGTTGGGATTACCATAAAGTCCTGGCGATCCGATTCCACGCGATCGCTCACCTATAACGAGGTAGAACATGAACTTCCAAGCCAAACTGATGATTTCGGCCCTGGGGATGGCCATCCTGCCGCTGGCGCAGGCGGCGGACTTCGAGGATTTCGGCCGCGTGGTGCGCGTGCAGCCGCGTGTGGAACAGATCCGCACCCCGCGCCAGGAATGCCGTACTGAATACGTGCAGGTGCCGGCGCAGCAGGAACGCGGCCAGGGCGGCTCGATCGTCGGCGGCATCGCCGGCGCCCTGCTCGGCAGCCAGGTCGGCAGCGGCAACGGCAAGGTCGCCGCGGCGGCGGCGGGCGCGATTGCCGGCGCCATGGTCGGCGACCGCGTCGAAAACAATGGCCGCAACCTGGCGCCTGGCGTGCAGGAACAGGCGGTGCGCCAGTGCCGCATGGTCGAAGCCGTCGAATCGCGCACCAACGGCTATGACGTGACCTATGAGTACCGTGGCCAGACCTACACCACGCTGATGAACCGCGATCCGGGCAACCGCGTGCGCCTGCGCGTCTCGGTCGAACCGCTGGACGCCTACAACGACCAGTACAGCCAGCGCTATTAAACCCTGGGCGGTCGTGTTGCCGCCTTCATCACAGCGGGTTCCTGAGCTTGCGCTGCGGGAACCCATCCACCGATAATAGGGCGATTCCATCAGGCTGCCCTATGCTCATCAAACGCAAATCCATCGAACAGGCCGAATCGTCGCGCCGTCCCGCGCGCAAGCCCAAGTTCGCGCCCGTCACGCTGTCCGAACAGGACGGTGTCCGCTATCTCCACTTCGGCACCGAATGGGTGCAAGGCGCCATGCGCATCCGCAAGCCGGACTGGCCCGAGCTCGAATACGCGCAGCAGATGATGGCCTGGATGCTGTTCATCGACGCCCCGCAGGCCATTGCCCAGCTGGGCCTGGGGGCGGCGACCCTTACCAAGTTCTGCTATCGCCAGTTCCCTGAAGCGAGCGTGACGGCGGTCGAGCTGAACGCGTCGGTGATCGGCATCTGTGCTTCGATGTTCAAGCTGCCGCCCGAGGACGAACGCCTGCAGGTGCTGGAGATGGATGCGCTCGACTTCGTCGAGGATTCCGCCAACCATGGCGCCTTCGACGTGCTGCAGTGCGACCTGTACGACGCCACCGCGCGCGGCCCGGTGCTCGACACGCCCGAGTTCTACCAGGCTTGCTCGGAATGCCTGGCGCCGCACGGCGTCATGACGGTCAACCTGTTCGGCGACCACCCCAGCTTCGCCAAGAACATCAAGGCCATGAAGTTCGCATTCGAGCACGTGATCTGCCTGCCGGAAGTCCACGATGGCAATGTGGTGGCGCTGTGCTTCAACACCCGCCCCGAGATCGACAAGGACGCCTTGAACGCGCGCGCCGCACAGGTCAATGCTGCTACCAAGCTGCCGGCCAAGTCCTGGGTCAAGGGCATCCTGGCCGCAAGCTGAACATCCTCCCATCATGAACGCCGCCGCCAACAAGCCGCCCAGCCTGCGCAAGCTCGACCTGCAATCGATCTTTTCCTGGATGCTGGCGGACGGCATCGTCAGCAAGGAAGAGGTGAAGGCGCGCTTCGCCCAGGCGCAGGGAATTCTCAAGAGCGCCGCAGGCTCGATGCATCCGCTGACGGCAGTCGCCCAGTGCAAACTGCTGTCGAACCAGCCGCCGCACCGCCTGCTCACGCTGGACGTGCTGACCGAATGGTGCGCGACCAAGGTCGGCCTGCCCTTCATCCGCATCGATCCACTCAAGATCGATTTCACCAAGGTGGCGGACGTGATGTCGGCCAGCTACGCGGCCCGCTTCAATATCCTGCCGGTGGAGATGACGGCGACCTCGCTGGTGGTGGCGACGGCCGACCCCGGAGCTACCGAATGGGAAGCGGAGATCGCCAAGGTCTCGCGCCGCAAGATCGAGCTGGTGCTGGCCAATCCGCTCGATATCGCGCAGTACATCTCGCAGTTCTTCAGCCTGGCCAAGTCGATCCGCGACGCCAACCGCAGCACCGGCCAGGACCTGGCCATGCGCAACAACTTCGAGCAGCTGGTCGAACTGGGCAAGTCGAACAAGCAGGTCGACGCCAATGACCAGCACATCGTCAACATCGTCGACTGGCTGTGGAGCTATGCCTTCGAGCAGCGCGCATCGGACATCCACCTGGAGCCGAAGCGCGAGTTCGCCGTGATCCGCTTCCGCATCGACGGCGTGCTGCACCAGGTCTACCAGGTGCCGGCGGTGGTGATGATCGCCATGACGGCGCGCATCAAGCTGCTGGGACGCATGGACGTCATCGAAAAACGGCGGCCGCAGGACGGGCGCATCAAGACCCGCACCAACGGCGGACAGGAAGTGGAGCTGCGCCTGTCGACCATGCCGACTGCGTTTGGCGAAAAGCTGGTGATGCGTATCTTCGATCCGGAAGTTGTGGTGAAGACCTTGCCGGAGCTGGGTTTCCCGCCCGAGGATGCGCGGCGCTGGGATGCGCTGACCGGCAAGCCGCACGGGATCATCCTCGTGACCGGGCCGACCGGGTCGGGCAAGACCACGACCTTGTACACGACCTTGAAGGCGCTGGCGACGAATGAAGTGAATGTCTGCACCGTCGAGGATCCGATCGAGATGGTGGAGGCGTCGTTCAACCAGATGCAGATCCAGCCCGGGATCGATCTGTCCTTCGCGGACGGTGTGCGTGCGCTGATGCGCCAGGATCCGGACATCATCATGGTGGGCGAGATTCGCGATCTGGAAACGGCCGAGATGGCGATCCAGGCGGCGCTGACGGGGCACCTGGTGTTTTCGACCTTGCATACCAACGATGCGCCGGCGGCCGTGGTGCGCCTGCTGGAGCTGGGGGTGCCGGACTATCTGCTGGAGGCGACCCTGATCGGCGTGATGGCGCAGCGGCTGGTGCGGACGCTCTGCCCTTCGTGCAAGTCGCCGACTGGCGAGTTGAGCGACGAGGTATGGCAAAGCATTGCGGGGAACTGGGATATCGCCAAGCCGGCGACCGTATATCGGCCGATCGGCTGTCCGGAATGCCGGCAGACCGGGTATCGGGGGCGGACAGGTATTTACGAACTCTTGAGCGTGAGCGAGGGCTTCGGCAAGCTGGTGCGGGAGTCGGGCGACATGCAGGCGCTGCGCCGGCAGAGCATCGCGGATGGCATGAAGCCGCTGCGTATCGCGGGAGCCATGAAAGTGGTCGAAGGGGTGACCACGGCGGACGAGGTGTTGAAGGTTACGTCGGCGCTGTCGTGAACGAATGCTCACTTGCCTCTAGCGCAATCCGGAATCGCCGGCTATAATGCTGCCTCTTTCGGGTCGTTAGCTCAGTTGGTAGAGCAGCGGACTTTTAATCCGTTGGTCGCTGGTTCGAGCCCAGCACGGCCTACCACGAATACACAGAAAGCCCACAACTACGGTTTGTGGGCTTTTTGCTTTCTAATCGCCTCGGCGGATTGCCGGAGCAATCCGGTGCGCCGCCTCATCGCGCTCCTGCGCGCGACGTGCCTTGCCGAACAGAAGAGATAGTGCGGGCAGTGCTACAGTTCCCGCAATGCTCGCAGCGAGGTGTCCGATGAAATACCTGCAAAAAATAGGCTCCGCCGGCTACATCCTCGTCGCCCTGCTCTTTTTTGTTTGCGGCTTTTCCCTGATCGTCCTCGCTTCCATTGAAATCTGGTCGGCCCTGTTCGGCGACAGCCACGCGTCGGTGCAGGCGCGCTTCCAGCTCATCCTGGAATGCGTGGGCCTGCTGACCATCGCGGTCGCCGCCTTCGAACTGGGCCAGACTGTCCTGGAGGAAGAGGTGCAGCGCGAAGTCCACGTCAGTTCGCCGACCCGCCTGCGCCGTTTTCTGTCGCGTTTCCTGGTCGTGGTGGTGGTGTCGCTCGGGGTCGAATGCCTGGTCGGCGTGTTCCAGTTCGCGCACACCAAACCCGAACTGCTGCCGCATGTTGCGTCGATCGGCGCCGCCGCAGCCCTCCTGCTCGCAAGCTGGGGCCTGTTCGTGCGCCTGAATGTCGAAGCGGAAAAACTAGAACCCGAAGCGATGCACCAGGCGCAGGAAGAGGACAAACACGTCGAAACCTGAGTTTTTCTCGGTCTTGCAGGAAGTTCTTGAAAATTCGCAAGGGCGCCGCTATAATCTTGGCTTCTTCGGGTCGTTAGCTCAGTTGGTAGAGCAGCGGACTTTTAATCCGTTGGTCGCTGGTTCGAGCCCAGCACGGCCTACCAAAGATTCAACAACAACGCCAGCCTTCGGGTTGGCGTTGTTGTTTCCACGTCCGCACTTCATGGCCCAGACCATCGCCAGCGCCGTTCACCACGAACTGATCATCAAGAAAAGCCGCTTCATCGCCTGCGTGCAGCCGATGGCGGACCGGGCCGGCGCCCAGCAGATCGTGGCGGCGCTGCGCGCCGAGCATCCGGGCGCCGCCCACGTGTGCTGGGCTCTGCTGGCGGGCGGCCAGTCGGCGGCGGTCGACGACGGCGAACCGAGCGGCACCGCCGGCCGGCCCATGCTCGACGTGCTGCGCCACCAGGACCTGGAAGGCGTGCTGGCCACCGTGGTGCGCTACTTCGGCGGCGTCAAACTGGGCGCCGGCGGGCTGGTGCGCGCCTACACCGACAGCGTGGCCCAGGCCCTGTTGCAGGCGCAGAAAGTCCCCATCATCAAGCTTGCCCACCTGCGCTGCACGGCGCCCTACGCCCTTGAAGGCCTGGTGCGGCGCGAACTCGACGCCGCCGGCGCCAGCCTCGACGAAGTCCTGCACGGCGACGAAGTGAGCTTCGCCTTCAGCCTGCCCGCCGGCACCGCCCCGGCACTGCGCACGCGCCTGGACGACGCCGGCCACGGCCGCATCGGCTGGCCGCGCGAAGATGCCGAATAAGCCCTCGCTATACCCGTCATCACGACTCGAAAGCGGACGCGGCCCGGGCTGGCCGGTATAGTGGCCGGTCCCACAGCCGGCGCGCATCGACCGGCCGTGTCCAACCAGCCCTCGTCAAGAAGAACAATCGTGATCAAGAAAAGTCTCATCCCGCTCGCACTGGGCGGCTTCGGCATCGGCATGACGGAATTCGTCATGATGGGCATCCTGCCCGATATCGCCACCGGCCTCGGCATCACCATTCCCCAGGCCGGCTACCTGATCACCGCCTATGCATTGGGCGTGGTGGTCGGCGCGCCTACCCTGGTCAGCCTGTTCGCCAACCGTCCGCCGCGTACCGTGCTGGTGTGGTTCATGTTGATGTTCACCGTCTTCAACGCCATGTCGGCCTTCGCGCCGAACTTTCACGTGATGATGGTGTCGCGCTTCCTCGCCGGCCTGCCGCACGGCGCCTTCTTCGGCGTGGGCGCCGTGGTGGCAAGCCGCCTGGCCGACGAGGGCAAGGTGGCGGCGGCCATGGCCACCATGTTCGCGGGGCTGACGGTGGCCAACGTGATCGGCGTGCCGATCGGCACCTGGCTCGGCCACACGGTCGACTGGCGCCTGGTGTTCCTGATCGTGGCCGCCATCGGCTGCGCCACCGTCGTCAGCCTGCGCCAGCTGGTGCCGCACATCGAGGCCAAGCAGCGCGCCGGCTTCATCCAGGACCTGCGCATCTTCCGCAGCGGCGGCCTGTGGCTGGCGCTGGGCATCACCGCGATCGGCACCGGCGGCTTCTTCGCCTGGTTCAGCTACATCACGCCCCTGCTCACCGACGTCACCCGGTTCCAGCCGGCCACCATCCCGATGATCATGACCGTGGTCGGAGTCGGCATGACGGCAGGCGTGCTGGTGGGCGGCCGCCTGGCCGACCGCTTCCATCCGCTGCCCGCGATCCTGATCCTGCTGGTGTCGATGACGGCCCTGCTGCTGTGCAATGGCTTGCTGGCGGATTCGCAGCCGACGATGCTGGTGCTGGCCTTCGCCACCGGCGCCAACGCGCTGGCGCTCGGTCCGCCGATCCAGATGCTCCTGATCGACCATTCGCGCGAAGCCGAGATGCTCGGCTCCTCGCTGGGCCAGTCGGGTTTCAATATCGGCAATGCCACCGGGGCCTTCCTGGGCGGCATTCCGCTGACCCTGGGCTATTCGTATTCCTCGCCGCAGTGGGTCGCGGCGGCGCTGGCGCTGGCCGGTGTCGGCCTGTCGCTGCTCATGCTGGGCCGGCGCCGCGCACTGCAGCCGGCCTGAATCGGCAAACGGGACTGATCAGACGAGGACGGCGTCGCCCATCGCCGACGCCATCTCGGCAGCCTCGTCCTGGATCTGGCGCAGGGTGTCTTCGTCGAGCACGAAGTCGATGGCGCTTTCGGCATGGGTCGGCAGCGGCGATGGCTTGTTGCCGAGGGGGGATTGCACCGGCGCGTACTGATTGGCCAGCAACAGGGTGTCGAGCAGGCTGCCGGGCGGCATGTTGAGCCAGCCGCCGCGCATGTCGGCGATGGCCTCGGCCACCGGGCTGGGAATGTTGAGCTTCTTCATCACTTCGGCGCTGACCACGTCTTCGCACAGCTCGCCCCAGTTCTCGACATCGTCGTCGAGCAGGCCTGGGAATTCGTCGGCGCGCGAGAGCAGGTAGAAGCCGCCCACTTCATGCACGATGCCGGCGAACATGGCGGTGTCCGGATTCACGTAGGTGACCTTGCGCGCCAGCGCATAGGCGAGCGCGGCGACATGGGCCGTGTGCTCCCACAGCTGTCCGGCCTTGGCGCGCAGGCTGCGATCCTTGATGCGGCTGCCGAACTGGCGCACCACCAGGCTCGCCACCAGGGCCTGCAGGCGGCGGTAGCCGATGCGGGTCACGGCGGCGCGCACATTGGTCACCGGCACGCCGCTGTTGCCGCCGAACGCGGCCGTGTTGGCCATGGCGACGGTGCGCGCGGCCAGCTGCGGTTCGGACAGCACGAGGCGGATCGCCTCTTCCACATGGCAATCGGGATCGTCGAGGGCGAGCTGCAGTCGCAGCACGGCATTGACGCTGGTGGGGAACGAGATCTCACCGCGTACGGCCTGCGCCGCGATGTATCCGAAGGCTTCGAGTTTATTCACGCGCCGAATTATACCTTGCTGTGTGACCAACTCTTGCGGCCGGGGCCCTGCCTTTCCCTCTCCTGCCGCCGCGCTGTGGCGAGCGATCCACAACTGTTAAAAAGACAAAGCCCGCATGCAAAGCATGCGGGCCCGGCATCGAGCGAAGGATTACTTCACCTTGAGGGTGCTCTTCACCTTGCTCACGCCATCGACGCCCTTGGCGACGCGCACGGCCTTGTCGGCCTCGGCTTTCGATTCGACGAAGCCGCTCAGCATCACCACGCCCTTCTCGGTGTCGACATTGATGTCCATGCCGCTCAGGTCCTTCTCGGCCACCAGGCTGGCCTTGACCTTGCTGGTGATGGCGGCGTCCGAGGTGGCGCGGCCGGCACGGTCTGCCGCGTTCTCGGCCTTGTCATCGGCGCGCGTGAAGGCGTCCTTGGTTTTTTCCTTGACGTTGTGCAGGGCTTCGCGGGTGCGCTCGCCGAGGGTGGCGCCGGCACCGGCGGCTGCGCCGGCGGTCATGTTGCCCTTGTTATCCATGACGCAGGCGGTCTTGTCGTCGCCGGTCATCTTTTCGCAACGCTCGATGGCCTTGGCGGCTGCGCGGTCGTCGCTGGTGGCGGTCTGGCCGGCGGCGCTGGCGCCGACAGCGCGCATGTCGCCGTCGCCCAGCTTGGCCAGGGCCTTGTCGCGCACGTCGTCGGCCTTGTCTTCGCAATCGTCCTGGGCCTCGCCCTGGAGCACTTCACATTTCTCTTCAGCCACTTCGTGCTCGGCCTGGATCACGTTGCGGCGGGCCGCGCTCATGCGGTCCTTGTCGTGCTTGGTGGCGGCGTCGAGCTCGGCGCGGGCGCGCTTGAGCTTGGCTTCTTCGCGGCAGACGTCGCGCTTGTTGCCGCTCAGGGCGTCGCATTTGTTGCTGGCGGTGCGGAAGTCGGCCTGGGCCTTGGAGGCTGCCTTGTCATAGGCCGTGGTGTCTGCGGCAAATGCCGGGGCGACGGCGAAGCTGGTCGCGATCAGGGAAGCGATGAGGGTTTTCATGAGGGGTCCCTACCATTCAGTTGTTGTGATAGCGTCATTAAACGCTCCACCATAAGTAGCATCTGTGCGACACCGAACGCTGGCCGCTGAAACACGGCGGCCAGCGTCCGATGGACGCAACGCCTGATTAGTTCACTGCCTCGGTCACTCAGTCGACCAGTGCCGACAGCGCCTTGTCGCGCACGTCGTCGGCCTTGTCTTCGCAATCGTCCTGGGCTTCGCCACGCAGCACTTCGCATTTCTCTTCGGATACTTCGTGCTCGGCATTGATCACGCCGCGGCGCGCCGCCTTCACGCGGTCGGTGTTGTGCTTGGTGGCGGCGTCGAGTTCGGCGCGGGCGCGCGCCAGCTTGGCTTCTTCGCGGCAGACATCGCGCGCGTTGTCCTTCAGGGAGCCGCATTTCTTGCTGGCGGCGCGGTAGTCGGTCTTGGCCTTGTCGACCATCTTGTCGTAGGCCGTGGTGTCGGCCGCGAAGGCCGGAGCGGCGGCGAAGCTGGCGCCGGCAAGGGCCGCGACCAGGGAAGCGATCATGGTTTTCACTGTGGGTCTCCCGAGGGTTGTTATGGAAGTGTCATTACACTCCTCCACATGGGAGAGCTCTGTGCGACAGCGAACGCTGGCCGGGAAACTCGGCGGCAGGCGCTTACTCGTCGCGCAGCAAGCCTTCGCGCCACATGAGGTTTGCCGCTTCGAAAGGCGTGGCGGAGGTGCCGAAGCGCGTCCCGTTTTCCGCCAGCTTGACCCAGACGCGGGTGTCGTGGCCGCTGCCCGGCACGGCCACATTGCCGCGCACCTTCGCCAGCCAGCCGTGCACGCGCGCATAGTCCTGCGGATGGCTGCGCTGGATCCAGGCCAGGGCCACGAGGTCGGCGAACCCTTCCTCGCGCCGGGTCTCGCGCATGGCCTTGGAGGCGGCCAGCAGCTCGGCGTCCTGGGCCGTCTCTTCGCCCACTTCGACGAAGCCGGCCGGCAGCGCATGCCAGGCCCCTTCGGCGTAGCGCCAGCAATGCGCCAGCTCGTGCGCGGCCATGGCTTCGATCAGGAGTTCCTGGTCGGCTTCGGGCACGCCGGCCAGCACGTTTTCCGCGTCCGGGTTGCCGCGCATCGACAGCACCAGCTTGCAGCGGCCGTTGGCGAAGCCCATGGCCAGCGGCACGTCGCCCGCCTTGGCCTTCGGCTGGACAATGATGTCGACGGGCAGTTTCAGCTGCTTCGAGTAGCCCAGCACCGGGGCCGCGGCGCGCAGCCAGCGCGTTTCCTGCGCCGTCAGGTCAGCGGCGTGAAGCGGGAGATGAGCGGCGAGAGTTGCCGCAAGGATGGCCACCGACGGCAGGGGCTTGAACATGATGATGCTCCCAGGATTGATGAAATGCCTATCGGCAATTCTAGCCCTGGATCAAGGCCTGCTTTAAAGAAAATATTTGGGGATGGCTAAGACGGCAATAAAACGAGGACAGGATGCAACGCCGAGGCGCAAATAGAAAGGGCTGCCGTGGCAGCCCTTGTATTCGCATCCTATGCTTCGACTTCCCCGACCGGCTCGGCCGGCGTCTGACCGGGTGAGCGGCCGACCAGCGTGCGGATGTCGCGCGCGGCCGTCGCCGAACGCCGGGCCAGGTCGCGCACGTCCGCAACCGCCATCGCGCACTCTCCGCCCTGCTCGGCCGTCTTGGCGGCCTCGACCGCGGCGTTGAGGGCCAGGATATGCGCCTGGAAAGCGATGCCGTCGATAACGCCGATCAACTCGGCGGCCTTGTCCGATATCGGCGCCGCGGGTTCGGCGGCGGGTTCCTCCGGCTGCGCAGCCGGCTTGCCGAGGCCGCGTCCCACGAACCAGGCGCTGAACGCGGCGGCGGCGATGGCGATGACGCACAGTTGCGCCAGCCAGCCGGAGAAGCCACCGGCCGTGCGGCGCGCATTCAGCGCCGCTTCTTCGTTGAGCTTGTCCTCGAGCTCGATGAAGCGCTTCACGGTCGCCAGCCAGTCCACCAGAGCCGGCGCGGCCTGCTGCGACAGCAGGAGGCTGGCCTCGGCGGCCTCGCCGGCGGCATGCAGTTCGATCACGCGATTCATCAGAGTCTTGGCGCGGTGCTCCTGCGCCCTGATCGCGGCGAGGGCTTCCTTCTCCTCGGGCAGGACGCCCTTCAATTCCTTGAACAGCGTGTCCAGCGGTTCGGCCGAACGGGCATAGCTGTCGTCGAGCAGCTTGATCTGGCTGATCGGGGCGGTGGCCGCGGCGGGGTCGGCCGCCAGGACCACGTCGCGCAGCGCGGTGGCGCGGTCGTGCACGCTGACGCGCATCTCGGCCGCATAACGCAGCTTGATCTTGTTGTCCTCGATGTGGTCGAGGTCCTTCCTGACCTCGCCCATGCGCATCATGGCCAGCGCGCTCAGGCAGATCATCAATAGGAAGACCACGCCGTAGCTGAGTCTCAGCCGGGCGCCAATGGTCGGGGTCGTGGGAATCATGGTTCGCTATGCGGCGAGATGCGGGGAGCGTTCGCCGCTTTTCCGTAAAGCAACGGAAACGAATATAGCATGGCTGTCGTTTCATTATTAGACAGCCCTTCCGCTTTTACCCACTTTAACGGCACAAGCGTTGTAATGACGCCAATCGCCCGAGCGCTTGTGGACACCGCGCCACAGCGCGACGTCCACCAGGTGCCGCGCGCTTTACTTTTTCGTCAAGCCCGCCGCTGTCACGAAGGCCGGTCGGATGTCGTTCGGCACCGACTTGAGCTTGTCGAGCGCCTTGCGCACTTCCGGACGGATCACGACGTACTTGTCCATCATCTGGCGGGCCGCGGCATAGTCGCCGGTCGCCTCGATGGTCAGGAAGTCGCGGTCCAGGTCGGCCACGGCGGCCTTAATCTTCTTGAAGTCGACCGAGAAGGTGCCGTCCGGGTGGGCGACGAAGGCGCCCTTGTCGAGCAGGTAGTTCATCTGGATCGCCATGCCGCGCGCGTGCGAGGAGGTCAGGCCGAAGTGCAGGGTGCGGAAGGCGGAGGCCAGGAAGGTGTTGTACAGCTTGCGCTCGGCCGCCTCGCCCTGCCCCAGGGTGTCTTTCAGCAGGCCCTTGTCCATCATGTAGCCCAGCGCCCACAGGCCGGTGATGTCGGCCTTGGCTTCCTCGATGGTCGAGTAGGTGTCCTTCAGGTCCTGGCGCGGGGTCGAGTCCTTGCCGTCCTTCTTCGTGTGGTGCGGTCCCAGGCCGTGCATGATCTCGTGGGCCAGGATGTGGGTGAAGAAGGATTCGAAATCCAGGTCCTTCTGGTCCTGCGCCCGCAATACCTGCTTGCTGATCGGGGTCAGGGTCGATCTGAACTTGGCCTGCTGTACGTTCTTGAGCATCACGCGCTTGGAGCCGCGCTCGCGGATCACGCGCTCGTCGTTGGGCAGGTTGTAGGCGGCGGTCTGCACGCCCATGTTGCCGTCGCCCGCGCCATAGACCTCGTTCACCACCACCATCGGCGCGATCGCGCCCACCTTCGGATTGCGGTAGCGCTTGTCGAGCGGGAGGTTGTCTTCCAGCTCCTGCAGGTGCTTGCCGAAGAAGTTCAGCTTGGCCGTTTCCTGCGGATCGCGGATGCTGACATAGGCTTCGAAGGCGGCCTTGTAGCCGAACAGCTCGTCGTTATAGGTCTCGTAGGGCCCGATGGTGACGTCGACCGGCGAATCCAGGTCCATCCAGGCGAAATCCGACGCCAGGTAGTCGTTCGACAGGAAGGCGTCGGCGCGCAAGGTCAGGAATTTCTTGAGCGAGGCGTTGTCGGTGGCGGCGGCCGCTTCGCGCAGCAGCTTGGCCAGCAGTTCCAGCTCCGGACGGTATTCGTCCGAATACTTCACGGTGCGGAAACCGCCGTCCCTGTCGCTGCGGATCACGGTGAAGAACCACTGGGCCTGCTGCTTGTCCTCGGCATTCAGTCCATTCATCCAGCTTTCGAGGGCGGCCTTGGTGGCCCCTTCCGGATAGAAGTTGGCGCCTTCCGGCTTCTTGGCCGGGATCTTGATGCCCGCGTACTCGGCCGGCATGAAGGAGCGGTTGTCGTCCAGGCCCGACCACGGGCCCTTGTTGAGCCAGAAGGCTTCCAGGCGCGCGCGGCCCAGCGGCGTCGTGTCCTTGCGCAGCGCGGCGTGCAGGGCCTCGTTGCCGGCCCAGCGCTGGCGCAGCTGGAGGGTGTCGACGATCTTGGCGGCATCGATCAGCTTGGCGATGGCGACGCGGTCGCCCTTGGACAGCTTCGATACGTCGGCGCGCAGCTCGGCCGGGGCGAAGCGCTTGCTCATGGCCTGCAGTTGTTCCGCGGTGGCCGGGCCCGTGGCCTGTTGAGCCTGGGCGTTGAAGGCGGCGCCGACGGCTGCGGCGAGCACGAGTGGTGCGAGGAGATTCTTCATGGTCTCTTATGGTTGTGTTGGCAACCGGACCATTGTAAACCGCAAGGGATAAGGAAAGATGAATTATCAGGTATGCATAAGATGGTTGAACGCGTGGGCGGGGAACCCCCCGCCGCGGTGAACCCGGCGATTGGCGAGCGGGCCGGGGCCCCCGCG